>JAOZPY010000030.1:4266-14437 GCA_029932495.1 Desulfobacterales bacterium | reverse complement strand
ATTGGCCCGCGTCATATGCATTTTGGCCTCGCTTTCTGTGTCCATTTGGAGCGCCGTCGCATCGGTGGGCTAAATTGCAAGAACTCGGCGCAAGCGCCTCAAACAGCTTGCAATTTTTAACGCTCACCGATCCGCTGGCTTGTTTCCCCAAATGGACAATGACGCTCAACCAAAATACATATGACGCTCCATTGATGGCAGGTTCGCATGATTTTAAAAGCTGACATTAATGGATGCTATGGTGTTTGCACCTTCGGTTTTTTATCTTGTTTGGGTAGGATCGGCTCGATGATGGTAATCGGCAGCTTGAGTGTGCGCTCCAGAATACCCAGCACCCCGGCGCCTACGGCCGTGGGCGGCAGCGGCAGCACTTCGGGATCTTTCAAATCCCCGCTGGCACGGAAGGGAATGGAGATCAGTTTGCCCCCCATGATATGTCCGATCAGCGGGATCGTCCCCACGATTCTGTCTGCGGTTCTAAAGGGGGCCACCAGCACGATCAGGTCTATCTTGTTGTTGACCAGGTCAATGTCCCCCTCACAGGCAATCCCCATGGACGTGCCGTCAATGACGCATTTTTTTATTCTGATTTTGCCCTTGCGGATGTCCGCGCTGGCCGTTATGCTACGATAGCCAAAGCCTTTGCCGATCAAATCCGGTACCTGTCCCCGGTAAATTTCCGTAACGTTTAAAAGCGCCAGGATTTTGGCCAGCAGGCCAAAACGATAGATACGGCCCTTTTTAGCAGAGAATATCACCCGGCCACCCAGGGAGGGCAGAATTTCATCCGGCCGGGATTTTGCCGTTACCAGCCCGCTGAGGTCATAGGTACCCGTGGCCAGATCTTTTTTGCCGCTGACGCATTCCAGGCTGGATCCAAGCTGCTGGTCCGCGGCAGATGGAACAAAGCGAATGGCAACCGTGTTTTCATCGATTGTTACCCGGCCCCGAAACGACAAACCGCAAAAGGCGGCCTTGTCAACGGCAATATTCACCTGTCCGGGTTGGAAAGTTACTTTGGTTACCAGCGGTTGGACATGATAGGTTCCATAGTCAAAGCGGGCAACACGCACGGTTGTTTTCCCCTTCAGGCGCCCCTGCCAGGGCTCACCGCCGGCCCTGCCTTTTTCGATAGCATCTATTAGTCGTTTGACCTGGATCCATTCAAGCCTGTCGGCGGTTACCCCCATGTCCAGGGTGACATCCTCGCCCGAGCCGAATATTTCTCCTGCCATGGCCAGATGGCTTTGCCCCCAGGTTACATGGGTCGTGTCAACGTTGATGCGAAGGTGCCCGGCACCTGACGAAACGCTGCGGTTGATCTCAACTGCACCGTCGTTCAGGGTTAATGGATCCCCAAAAAATTCTGAACGCAGCGTAAGCGTTTTAAGCATGATGCTGGCTTCATACTGCCAGGCGGATGGTCGGTCCAGCGGACCTGACAGCAGCAGGTCCTGGAAGGCGACCACTCCGTCGGGGGCCATATTCTTGAAGAGCGATGGAAAATTTCTAAAAGATGACAGCCAGGGATAAAATTCAGCGGCAGCCACCCGTCCGGCGGCATCCCGCACCGCCAATAAGGGAGCGCCCGGGCGCCAGTCGATTCCGGCACTGCCCAGTTGGAGCGTTGATTTTCCCATGGCGGCCGTTACCTCGCTGCAGTGAAATTCTTTGCCCTGCCACAGAAATTCGCCGCGGGTGATCCGCAGGGGATCCGGAAGCAAGGGGGATTTTACAACCAGGCGCTTAACAGTACCGCGGGTTTTAAAATACCAATTTTGCGGCTGGAAAAGCGGCCCTTTGATGCTCAGATCTTTCAGTGCGCCTGTGCCGCTCAATGAGCCGATAGATGACAGCTTTTTTTTCAATTCATCAAAGGATACCAGCCATGAAAAAAACTGCTGCAAATCGATACTTGCTGTTTTCAACCGGGCTGTCATTGCAGGGGTGTTCGTCCAGTTGACCGCGGCTGCAAGATTTGACAGCGAACTGCGGCCGACAGTGGCACTAAAATTTTGAAATCTCAGATGTGTTCCACTGTAAAAGAAGCGGCCGCCATTTATTTGAATTGGATAGGCAATCCGTTCATAGGCAGCCGTGAAATGTGCCCGGGAGACATTCACGGTGGCGGTCAGATTGTCGATGTCATCTCCCAGCTTCAAAGTTCCGGCGGCGGACCCCCTGACGTTGTTGACCAGTGAAAGCTCATGTGCAAAGGCCTTGTCATCCACAATGCGCATCAGCACCGGGGGCAGCTGGGAAAGGTCGGCGTCAATGGCGATGTCGAGCTGAAACGGCACGGCAATTACATCAAGCCCCAGTTTCATCTTACCGTTGCTGCCACGGGTTTTTCCCATGCGGGCCGCAAGATTTTCTCCTACTAGAATCCCGCCGGTAATGGTGGCATCCCCGACGACATCGGTCAGGTCCAACTCGATTTCGGGAATAAAGATGTGGCCCTGGTTCATTCGCCCCCGGATGACGATGTTGTCGAGCAGTCCCAACTCTGCAAACGTTTTGCCCCGGATGCGGACGGTCATCCAGGGAACCTGGCCTCCCCGGACAACATTGAAAATTTCACGAATTGTCTCAGACCGGCCAGCCAGGGTAAGGGCCGCCTGCCTGACCGCAGCCGCATCGATCCGGGAGCCGTTAATGGCCAGCTCAAGGCCCCGTTCATCCCCGCTGTAAAAAAAATCAGCGGTTAAAGCCAGTCGGGGATTATCAAGTTCCAGGGCGCTTACGTTAATGCGGGCCGATCGGGGGGCGAACTGAACCGATCCTTTTAAACGGGATCCGGCGAGCGTCAGGTTCCGGTGGTCGCCGTTTAATTCAAGCTTGGCGACGGCGCCATTGACATTCGCGGTCAATCGCCCGGGACCATTGGCGGTAAAATCGATATTCAGGTTGGTCCCAATGCTGGTTACCTGCAGCGGTAAATCGGGGAAAAGATAGGCAACCAGGGTCTGGGGATGGAAACGGGACAGCCGGATGGACCCCCGACCGGTGAAATCTTCCGGATTCAATGAGCCGTCAATATTTATCTGCTGCCAGAGATTGGACTTGCAGGTAATGGAAAATTCCAGCCCGGAGGGTCGATGGTTATAACGGGCCTGCAGCTCAGTGAGCATGAATTTTCGCCCCGATGGCGTTGTCAGCCGTATTTTGCCGTATTTTATCCGCATTTTTAACTGCGGCAGCTTAAATTCCGGCAGTGCCCGGACAGCTCCAATAATTGTTTTTACAATTTTTTCAGCTGATTCTATCTTGTCAGCCTCCCGCGGACCCTGCTCAATGCGCGGCAGCGTGAGGGAATAATCCGCATATTCGAGCTTTATGAGGGACGGTTCGAAGTGGCCCCGGATCAGGGATAACAGCCGGGGATAAATTTTCATCCATTCGATGCTGACCGTGAAGCTTTGCGGTATGGTCAGCCGGGCGTTGCCGATAACGACGTGAGGACGGGGCAGGTAGCCCAATCCAATCCTGCCTACGGTGATCCGGCCGGCGGTATGTTCGGAAAAATTTTTTTCCACAGCCTGTCGCACGGTTTCCAGGTTAATCAGCAGGGGCGTTAAAAAAATGGTGGCTGTGAAAATAAGGGCAAATGCCAGTACAAGTCCAATCAGCCAGGATTTGATGCTTTTGCGCCTGCGGGGTGCGGTTTTTTTCGTCACGGTGCTATATCCACAGAAATGCTAAGATGATAACCTCTCAATAAGTTGCGGTCGCCCCGCGCAAAATACATATTGCGCTCCGTTGGAACAGATGATCCTGATTTTTTGAGAACTTACCAAAAATATACCTAAAATATTTAAAGTTAAGGTATTCTATCGTTCCGGTCAAGCCGAAAGAAAACCAGCCTGACAGGTGAAGGTGTTGACGAC
This sequence comes from Desulfobacterales bacterium, assembly GCA_029932495.1. Classification (GTDB taxonomy): domain Bacteria; phylum Desulfobacterota; class Desulfobacteria; order Desulfobacterales; family JAFDCJ01; genus JAFDCJ01. The sequence goes on along the minus strand of JAOZPY010000030.1, from coordinate 10,550 downwards.
GGGGCCAGTTTGATCTATGAAAGCACAGGAACTTTTACGATCAACAAGGAGGAGATGCTGTTATGTACAACCAGACGGTTATGGATCATTTCCGAAATCCCAGAAACGTGGGGGTCATCGAGGATGCCGACGGCGTCGGAGAGGTCGGCAATCCGCTGTGCGGTGACATCATGACGATTTACCTGAAAGTCGAAGAAGGGCGCATCCGGGACATCAAGTTTCAGACCTTCGGCTGCGGGTCCGCCATTGCTGTTTCCAGCATGCTGACGGAAATCGCCATCGGCAAAACCATCGAGGAAGCCCGGGCGATCACCAACAAGGACGTGGCGCAGGCACTGGAAGGATTGCCGAAAAACAAGCTTCACTGCTCCAATCTGGGGGCGGATGCCCTGCAACTGGCCATCAAGGACTATGAGGATCGCCTTGCAGGCGTCAGCCGACCTGAAATCAAGCGCAAAGAAGATCATGAGCACAGCCACGGCGATAAATGCTATTGTCCGTACTGTGATGTTGAAATTATTGAAGGGGCCACCTTCTGTGATGCCTGCCAGTCCAGTCTTGAAGAAGAACACTAGCGATGGCGGCCAAATAAAAATCCGACAAGGTACCAATGATGAAAATAGTTAATTTAGACCATATTTCCGCCAGCCCTTTGTTGGCTGAAGTGAAGGACAGCATGATCGAAGCTGTCCGCCAGGACTATCATAATCCCTCCAGCCAGCACCAGGCCGGGGAGCAGGCCGCCGAAGCGCTTCAACGTGCGCGGACTTCCGTGGCCCAACTGGTCAATGCCGCCTTGCCCAAAGAGATCGTATTTACATCCGGCGGGACAGAGTCGGTCAACCATGCGGTCAAGGGGGTGGCCCTGGCCAATGCCGCCAGGGGAAACCACATTATCACATCCAACATTGAGCACAACGCCGTTAACCGGAGCCTGCGGCGGTTGCAATCAGCAGGATTCAAAGTGACTTCCCTGTCGGTGGATTCCACCGGCCGGGTCGATCCTGCCGATGTCGCTGACGCGATTACCGACCAGACCATCCTGGTGTCGATCATGCACAGCAACAATGAAACCGGAACGCTGCAGCCCATTGAGGAAATTGCGAAAATCACCCGGGGGAAAAAGGTGATATTTCACAGTGATGCGGTGGATTCGGTGGGGATCATGCCCGTTGACGTTCAGAAACTGGGAGTTGATTTGCTCAGTTTCGGGTCCAACACTTTTTACGGTCCCGCGGGGGTGGGAGGACTTTACGTCCGCCGGGGAACACGGGTGTTTCCGTTGCTTGACGGCGGTGTCCAGGAAAACAACAAGCGGGCGGGCGCCGAAAATTTAATCGGCATCATCGGTATGGGAACGGCGGCTGAAATTGCTGTGCAGGGCATGGACGCCCGCGTTGCCCACCTGCGCAGGCTCAAAGACAAGCTGCTGGCGGAGCTGCCCGATTACATAGATGAATACATTATCAACACGCACCCCCGGTACAGTCTGCCGAATCTGGTATCGCTTTCCATCAAGTACATCGAAGGCGAAAGCGTGCTGTTGATGCTGGATGATGAAGGGTTTCTGGTCTCAACCCGTTCGGCTTGCGCCACCGGTTCTCTCAGGGCTTCCCACGTCCTGCTTTCTTTGGGGCTCAGCCATGCCGATGCCCAGGGGACCCTGGTGCTGTCTTTCGGCATCGACAATACGGCTCAGGATGTAACCGCATTTCTGACCGCTCTGAAAAATGTTGTCACCACCTTGCGTGATATTTCACCTTTGTACAAAAAAGCCACTGCCCAGAACTGATTAAGGTTAGGGCGGCAGGCTGCTTTCATCGTCGGCATCCGACAGCATGGTGTCGAAATACATGTCAATAATCCCCTGGTGATCCTGGAACCTGGTTTTCAGCAGATCTTTAAATCGGGCGTAACCCGGTTCATCCAGCAGCTCGTCGATTTCATGGGCCTTTTTGCCCAGCTGGCGGCAATACTTGTCGGTGATGGTCTGGGGGGCCGTGCCTCTTTTCTTGGCCACCCGGTTGGTGGCCTGGGTGCGGCTGTAGCCGTTGACCTCCATTTCATAGACAACCTCGAGGATCTGGGACAGTGATTTTGGCAGTCCCTGGATGCTGACGGTGGGGATGGTAAAAACAGGCGCCGGCCTGGGTTGGCTGTCCGCCTCGGCAAACAGCAGGCGCTTGAGTACGGTGTTGGGCGTATCTACAAACGGCTCGGCATTCTGCTGCAGGTAATGCCAGACACTTTCCTCGACTTCAATCGAATACATTTGCATTGGCCGGTCCCCCTCAATACTAGCTTACTTGATATTATACGAAAGTATTTCTAGTAAATCAAGGGAAAAATAGGCTTCACTTCGAAGAGAGTGCTGATTGCTTTGAAGCTTCAGCCGGGGCACCCTCCTAGGGGCATATTGCAGGCCGGCGAGGGTTAAATTTTGATGGTGGACTCCACCATGTCGCGGGTTGCACTGCGCTGCTCGTCAATTGACAATAAAAATGTGTATTTACCAATAGTTATGGTATCATGACTGGCCAGCGAGGCTTTTTTGACGCGCTTATCGTTGAGAAAGGTGCCGTTGGTGCTGCCAAGGTCCTCAAGGATATAAGTATCACCTTGTCGAACGATTTTGGCATGTTTTTTTGAGATCCCCAAGTTATTGATGTAAATATCATTGTTTTCGTTGCGCCCGATGGTCAGCAGGGCCTTGTCGGTCTCGATTGTTTTCAACTCCCGATTTTTTAATTTAATCAATATCTTCAGCATGGATGGGCAACCTCCTCCTGTTGATGTTTTTAAACTCAACGTGCTACTATCACATCGGCAACACCACCGGTATTCTTTACCCCTTTTTGCCTGTTTTCAACTCAATTTAGCTTAAATGGGTGAGACATTGCTGAACCTCCTTGATGACCTGCGAGGCGGACTGATAGCGTTTGCTGACCCCCTTGGCCAGCAGCCGATCGATGATTTGAGCACAGCAGGGGGGAGTTTTGGGGTCGATTTCAGTGGGGGGAACGTATTCGGCTTTAGACACGGTATACAGCAGCTCGGTCATGCTATCACCGTTAAACGGCCGTTTACCTGTCAACAACTCGTAGAAAACGATCCCCATGGAAAATAGATCCGAGCGGCCATCCACTTTTTTGCCGGCGACCTGCTCAGGGGACATGTAATTGGGGGTTCCGAAAATAACTCCTGTCTGGGTTCTGGAGGCCGACATCACCCGTGCAATGCCAAAGTCGGCCACTTTAACCTGGCGGTCGTGCTGAAGAATAATATTGGCCGGCTTAATGTCGCGATGCACCACATCCTGGCTGTGGGCATATTCCAGGGCCTGTGCGACCTGCTGGATGATGTTGAGCACATGCCGGGCCTTGAGCAGCTTCTCTTTGCGGCAATAATGGGTTAAATCCTTTCCCCGCAGAAGCTCCATGGCAATATAGGCCATGTCGTGCTCCTCACCCACATCATAGATGGTGACGATATTTGGATGGGAAAGTTGGCCGGCAGCTTCGGCTTCGCGAAAAAACCGTGATTTTACATCATTAAGCTCTTCGGCTTCAATGTCGGTGTAATTGATAGTTTTTACAGCTACTTCCCGGTTGATGCTCGGGTCCCTGCCAAGATAAACCGTACCCATGGCCCCCTGACCGAGTTCCCGCAAAATTTCATAACGACCGAGGGTGGGCCGGGTGGTGCCGTTCGGCACCAGCAGGGGACTCTTTTTTTTGAAGCACCGGCAGACAGGCTAACCTCGTTTTCAAAAGCCACCAGCTTATGGATGCGTTCGCCAACATCTTTGAATGTGCCGGCCGTTAAGATATGGCGATAAACTGCCAGGGCCTTGTTGAACATGCGCTTGCGTTCGAAATCAAGCCCTAGGTTATACACCAGTTCTTTGATGGACGGATCTTCAATGGGACAATGCAAAAATTTCTCGAAGGCCATGTCCAGCAGTCCCTGTCCCTGGAGTGCCAGCCCGAGGCTTTTGTTCAGTTGAACGGTTTCGACCTTTTTTTCCAGCAATCGCCTTTGACGACTGGCAATCAGCCAGCCCAGCAGGGCGATGCCGACCGGTGTGGTGAATTTTATCCAGACGCCGTTGGTGAAAAACAGGGTTACGGCAGCCGTGCACCAGGCGACCAGGAAGATGCCCAGAATCAGGGCCGCCATCCGCGGATTGATCCGCGGCATGACAAAGACACACAAAATGCCGATGTACAGCAGGGCCAGTATCTCCAGGGCAAATACCCACAACGGCCGTGAAATAAAGATGCCGTTGACGATATTTTCCACCACCCGGGCTTCAATCTCAATGGCTGAACAGTCTGCCTGCAGCGGAGTTTTAAAATGGGGGATCAGCCCTTCGGCGGTGACTCCCAGCAAAACGATTTTATTGCGCAATGCCTGAGGCGGCAGCATGCCATTGAGGACATCCACGGATGAATACAGTTGAACATTGACCTTGCGGCCGCTGTAATTAATAAAAAGGCTGTGATCTTTTTCGGTGGGGATCAGCCGTTGGCCCAGATTGATCCCGGCGTGGCTGACCCGGACACTGTTCAGGCGCAATCCACGGTATTTTCTAGCCACCTGCAGAGCCAGGCAGGGGAAATTCCTTTTTCCATAAGTGATTAACAGGGGTATCCGGCGGACAATCCCGTCACGATCGGCAATCAGGTTGATGTGCCCCAGGGCGCCAGCCTTGCGCGACAGTTCCTCGTAAGGCTGAGTGATTCGCCGGGCAAGAATCTGCGGTTTATTCAAGATACCCCGGAATCGGCTGATACCCAGCGATGGCGTACCTCCGAGCGTGGTCGCAGCTTTGGTCTCAATGGAATTCATCTTCAGCCAGGCTGACAGTCTGGGGATTTTCTCAGCGGCAGAATTGCCGAGGGTAAAGCGCAGCGGCAGCACCACCCGGTGGGCGGAACGTACGGCTGACATGAGCCGCTGATCATGGTGCAGTTGTTTTTCGGCCTTTGCCAGTGATGTGCGCATGTTTTTAAAGATTTGACGCTTGGTTTTGACCGTTTCCTGATCCAGCATGGATTGCAGGTATTGAATTTTATCCAGACCGGGATTCAGTTCCCTGGAAGGATACAACAGTGAAATACCCAGGGTGTAAGCTTTTTGTTCAGACAGACAGCGGATCAGCTCTGCGATATAGGACCGGGGCCAGGGCCAGCTGCCGATCTGCCGGATGCTCTTGTCGTCGATGGCCACAATGGCCACCGGAATGGCCGGTTTGTGCCGGCCAAGCCGCGACATGGTGTCGTAAATTTTGTATTCCAGGAGCTGCAGGGGTTCCTTTTCGAACAGGATTTTGCCGACAATGGTCAGGACAAGCAGCAGCACCAAGCCCAGTATGGAAAGTGGTATTTTTTTTATCGTCATAGAGATTCGTTTTACTGCTGCAGTCCAAACACCAGCCGCCATGATTTTCGGCCGTCATTGACGATGACGTCTTGCTGGCGGATTTGGATCACCTGGTAGCCTTCCACGGCTTCCCCCTCATGGAGCACATGACCATTGATTACTGCCAGCCGCCGGGCGGCGTCATTGGACCATGCCAGGGCCTGGAGCTTGAGGACCGAACTGCCCAGTCGGTCATAGCTGGAAATCCCGGCGGTCTTTTTGTGGGCGGCTTTTGGCGGCCGGGTGACTGTCTGGCGGGTTCTCGTGCGCTTGCCGGATACAGATTTGTCGGCCACCGCCGGTGGGCTGAATGTTGTTTTAGGTTTGAAGGGTGTCTTGCGCACGCCGGAAGTCGCTCTCGGATTTACTCGCGAAACGCTCGAAGCCTGAGGCAGTGGCTGACCGGCGCTTGCCGGACCGGTGGGGGTGAGCTTTGCACGTCTGCCAGCGGTCGCTTTCGGTTTTGCAGACATTGGCGCCGAGCTTTTCCCGCCGGTGCGGGTGTTGGCGCCACCTGCGGGTGCTGTGCGGATTTTTGACCTGAAAACAGCTCGATCCGCCCGGGAGGCCACCATTGCTGTCGATGATGCGTGGGGCTGTGGCCGGGTGCGAAAAAACGACCGCCGCTGCAACAGAATCACCCCCGCCGCTGCAACCACCAGTAAAATCAAGGCCGCCGTGACCCACCGGCGAAAAAACCAGCGTTTTTTTACACCGGCGGTCACCGCTTTTTTCGCATCAATGGCTTCGGGCAGCGAAGGAAAGGTCTGGGACGGCTGTGAGGTTTCATCGATTTTTTTTAAGGCTTTCAGGATAGAGCTCAATGAACTGTCCTTATTGTACGCCGATATTCCAACCTG
>JAOZPY010000030.1:0-4166 GCA_029932495.1 Desulfobacterales bacterium | reverse complement strand
GCATGCAGCGGGATCGTGCCCCAGATGGAAAGAAAATTTTTCCAGGGGATATAGGCAATCGCAGACCAGAAAAACTGGATTTCATCCGCATTGGTTTCAATCACCTGGTCCTTGCGGGCCCCCTGCAACTGGATTTTGCCGTCTATGATGCCACTCAGGGTCAGATAGCCGGGTTGTTCACTACCCGGCGGGAACAACTCCAGAATCGCCGGCAGGTCCAGACGGTCGAGCAGGTCAATATCGGTCTCAAGGCGGTGAATGAGAAATCCCACGGGCTTGGCCGTGAGCCGGAAAAATGCCGGGTCGTCATCCAGGTTTTCCAGGTAGGGTTTAAATTCAACAGTGGTGTGCCATGGTTTCAAGGCATTTTTCAGGGCGGAATAGCGGGACTCACGAATGTCCATGGTCATCAGGTAATCGGCCAGCCCAACGGTTTCCACAGAAGCAGGGACCGTTTGTTCCCTGACGGGGGGGACAGCCTCAACGGCGGCGGTCGGGGGCGCCACCGGGGGGGATGCAACCTGGGCCTCGGCGCTGGATGCTTCGTTGGCCGGTGGCTGGGTAGTTTCGATCGGCGGCGGTGGAAAAAATAAAGCCGCAGCCTGCATCAAGGGTCGGTGGAAAATTGCCGCCACCCCGATAATGACCAGAACGGCGATAACCGCCAGATTCTTTCGGTTGGCAGCGAAATCATAGCGTTTTACGGCTCCGCGGGTGGACAGCTCCTGGATGGAAACCTGGGCGGTGGTTCCCGTGATTTTGTGCTGGTTGAGACCGAAAGCCGTCAGCAGCGCCCGGTCGCAGGCGATATTGATGACCCGCGGGATTCCGCGTGAATATCGATAAATCCGGCGAAACGCGGTCCGGTCGATTTTTACCCCTGCTTTGCGGGCGGCAATGTTAATGCGGTATTTAATATATTCCACAGTTTCCGGGAAGCTCAGCGGCGTCAGATGATAGCGCAGGGTGATTCGCTGCCCGAGCTGCCTGAGTTCATGGGAATCCAGCATGTCGCTGAGCTCGGGTTGGCCCACCAGGATAATCTGGAGCAGCTTGTCCTGGCTGGTTTCCAGGTTCGACAGCAATCGCAATTGTTCCAGAACGTTTTTGCTCAAGTTCTGGGCTTCATCGATCAGCAGGATGACCTTTTTACCCTCGGACTTTTTGCGCATCAGAAAGGCATTTAACTTGTCGATTAAGTCCTTGGTGTTATCGGCATCATACGGAATTCCCAGTTCATCGTTAATGGTCTTGATCAGCTGCTTGGGCCCCAGCTTCGGGTTGAAAATATAGGCTGCGACCGTGCTGCTGTCCAGGTTTTCCAGAAAGGCCCGGCATAGGGTGGTTTTACCGGTTCCCACTTCACCGGTGATTTCCACGAAACCATCCCCCTGGGCCAGGGCATAGTTCAAGTGGGCCAGGGCTTCTTCATGGCTTTTGCTCAGGAATAAATAGGCCGGATTGGGGACCAGTTTGAATGGTTTTTCGCGAAAACCAAAAAATTTCTCATACATGCTTAAAAAATTTCCTGTTTATTCAATAATATATTAAAGAAATTGGGCCGCGCTGTCAAGGTTCAACCCGGATGTCGGTTTTTCCCAGGCCCATTGGTCGACAGCGGGAATGCCGGGCATGTATGTGTTTAGAATTTTAAGGCGGCTTTTTTTCGGTTTTTCCGCCAACTGCCGGCAGGTTCGGTAAAAAGCGGGAAGATTGCCGCCAAGCGCGGCCAGCAGGTTTTCAAAGGCGGGCACAAGGTTGTGATAGGCTGCCACGCTGATGATTTGGGCGTTGTTGAGTGGTTGCTGCATCCAGTGATCATAGACTGCCAGCTGTTTGTGCTTTTTTTTCAGCATTTCGTATTCTTGCCGCAACTGCTGGAACACAAATTTTTTTCTTACTTTTTTTTCAGCTGCTGGCAGATTTGCTTCGTAAAGCCGCTGCAGGTAATGCCGATATTTCAGGATCAGTTGCGAAAATCGCTGCTGTCGGCGCTGGTGCTGACCGTACTGCCGATAGAGGTGTGTATTACCGCGGACCTTTTGCCAGCGCCGCAGCCCTTCCTGTTCCACCGTGGTGGCAAAACTTTCATTAAAGGTGGTATCATCGGCCACGTAAAAGATCCGGTGGGCCAGTTCATGAAAGATCAGGGCGGCCAGCCGGCAATCAGAAAGCCGCATAAAATTGCTCAGTATGGGATCGTTAAACCAGCCCAGGGTGGAATAAGCGGACACCCCGCCCACGTAAACATCATATCCCTGGCGGCTTAGCGCTGCGGCGTACCGCCTGGCGTCGGTTTGCGAAAAATAGCCACGATAGGCGGCGCATCCCACCAGCGGGTAGCACCATGTCTTGGGAGCCAGTGACAGCACGGGGGCGGCAAATACGTTCCAGGCAACGAACTTTCGTTTTAAATCCACGTAGGTCAGAAAATTGTCACCGACCGGCAGCTGCAGCGCGTCCCGGGCGAACCGGCGAACTTCTAGTACATATACTAGTTTTTTTCGCAAAGACGGGGGGGTCTGCGGGTCACCAATGATTCGATTGATGGGTTGACGATCTTGCAGGATGTGGTACTGGCCCCTGATTGCCTGGCCGTAATAATCCACCGACTGGCAACCGGATAAAAGGGCCATGGGAAAAATGCTCATCGCCATGGCCATTGTATGCAGGAGGCGATTGTTCATTGAACCAAGTATACAGGATCATCAGCAAATTTCCAATTGTCAAATGATCCTATATCAGGCTGTAGCAGAATTTTTCAAAAATTTTGCGGTTGAATTTCCCGGACTCGACATCTTCTTTGAGGAATTTCAGGGTTTCCAGGGGCTGTTTGGCCCTGCGGTAGGGACGGTCTTCATTGGTCAGGGCCTCGTAACAGTCAATGATGCCCAGCAGTTGACCCACGTATGAGATGTTACGGGTGCCCCTGGGGTATCCGCTGCCATCCAGTTTTTCATGATGCTCCAGGGCGCCCAGGGCTACATTGCCGCCGAGTTTGTTTTTTTCCCGGATGATGACGTGGCCGATGGTGGGATGCGAGCGCATGATTTTGAATTCCTCCGCTGTCAGGCGCCGGGGGGATTTTAGAATCGAAAGCGGGATCTCGGTTTTTCCCACATCGTGCAGCAGCGCGCTCAAGCCCAGTTTTTTGGTTTCTTTTAATGAAATGTTTGAATAGAAACAAAATCCAAGGGTTAAAGCCATGACATTGACCGAATGAATTACCGTCGTGTAGTCTTTAAATGACATGGATGCAAATGCCTTTAAGATTTCAGGATGTTGCGAATATCCTGAAACCAGCCGGTCCACGGTTTCAGGCAGAACTTTCAGGGTCCCCGCCCGGGGCTCGGACAGGGTCTCTTCCACCAAATCGCACAGCGTTGCCTTGACCGAAACGGCATCGCCGTTTTTTATGCTTTCACTGATATACTGGTTAAATCCTTTCTGCAACTCCTGGATGGCGCAGATGCGGTCCTGCTGTTCAATATAAAGCGATGGATGCCTTTGCTGTTTTATGCGCAGCTGCGAAACACGGATTCCAGCGGGTTTATACAACGCGTAACTGGCGACACCCGTCTGGTAATAAAGGGGAATATCCCGATAATAATTTATCTGCGAGTTGCGCACTTTTATATATTCCTGCTGCTCCACGATGGTCTGGCGAACCTTTCATTTTGAACGGGTTAATTAGCGAACGCAAAAATCCTGGTTGCTTTATCGGCAGATCGTGAAAAAAGTTTATGTATATGTCATGAGGTGCATTCGGCGCGGCGTATATTGCAACTTATTGAAGTGATACTATTTTGGGCGGGGTTCGAATACCTATTTCTTTGTATGGATTTGTACAAAATAATATAATTTCTTCACGGACTTGTATAGCTTGCTACATTTTGGAAACTGTGTTGGCAGGCTTAAAAGGTGTAAAATTGCCTCTTGCCACCCGCGCTGGAAATGTTGTATGGTCGCGGTCATTCAGTGTTTTTTCACCCATCCTGATGTTACTCGAATGGCTTACAGAAAAAATGATCCATCAATCCGCTGAAATTTCGTCACAAACTCAGGAAACCACGACGACCATCCTCGATAGCATACGGGAACAGGCCCGTAGATACTTTGACGGAGCCCGGGGCAGCCATGACTGGGATCACACCTTGCGGGTTTGC
>JAOZPY010000350.1 GCA_029932495.1 Desulfobacterales bacterium | reverse complement strand
GAACACTTACACTGCCGGTTTGGGCGTCATCTTCCCAATAGGAATAGCTGAACACCGTGGTGTCGTTGATATCGGCCGGATCATACCCCAGCCAGGAAAAGCCGGCGGAGCCAGGGCTGGTACTGGCTTCCAGCCGATCGACAGCTTCAATGGCAGCACCCTCGGCCCGGTAGAAGTTTTTCTGGTGGCTGTATTCGTTGCCGGCAATTTTAACTTCGGTATTGGCGGTTCGCAAAGCGGAAAAGCTGATGATGGTCACCAGCATCAGCAGCATCAGGGTTACCAGGATCACCATGCTGCCCTGCTCATTTTTTAAAAGCCATTGTTTTTTGATCATCCCGGGATCCTTCCCCTGTTTTTACTGAAATCCAAGATTGCGGCCGATCACCCGGGTGCAATAGGTCCGGCTCAAAGATCCGTCCCTGCCGGCAGGCTCGGCGACAGTCAGGGAAACTTCGATGGTTCGAATGGCGTTGGTCGTAATAGTCTGCAAATCCGTGGCATCAAAATAGGTAAATGACAGGTCGGACACATTGTCAACAAGCGGATAAGAACTGTCGCGGGTCTGTCGCGTCAGGGTGTTGCCGTTGAGCCAAAAAGTAATGTCTTCCGTACTGTCGATGGTACCGTCTCCATTGGCGTCATAGGTCAAACGCAGCTGCGACGGCTGGGCGGTGATAATGCCGGCATTGGCAGCCTGTAGGGGGTTGAGGCCTGCCAGACGGATATTTTTAGCGATTATATCAATGCCGACGCGGGCCACCTGCTGGACCCCCGCGGCCACATTTTGGGTGGCATAGGAACGATTGATGGAAGCAAATAAGCTGATCATGGCCAGAAAAAGGATGGAACCGATGCCCAGCGCCAGGATGATTTCGGCTACAGTAAAACCCCTGATGCCAAGGGTGTGGGAATTTATCTTGCAGGCAGATTTCAATCGATCGGCCGATTGACGTATCATGATCCATTTCCCCGTGTGATGGTTTTCAGCACTATTTTGCGGTTTTTTCCCCGGCGCTTCCAGCTTACGGTCACTTCCAGTTGGCGGGCCGCCGCAGAACCCATGGGGTTTGTTATTTGCCAGGTGCGTGTAAAGATGCCATGGGTGTCGCCACCGTCTGCCAGGCTGGTTGAATCCGGTGTCATTTTCAGCTGTTCAATTTTTTGGCGCCCCAGCATGGTCGCCTGGGTGATGATGTTGCCGGTGGTATTGTTGCGGGTGGTGGCAATGACCAGTGTGCTGACCGCCAGAAAGCCGATGGCAAAGATGGTGATCGCCATCAGTACTTCCACCATGGTAAATCCCCGGTTATTTTGCGACACCCAATCGGCTTTGCCCAAAATTTTCATTGCAGTACCCTATCATTTTTTTATTGATTCGATGATGATCCGTCCGAATTCTGAAACCGTGATTTTTTTTTGATCGCCATCCCCGTTAACCAGCAGTACATGTCCATTACTAGCGGTTCCCCGGGCATAAAAGCGAGCCTTATCATCCATACTGCCAAAGGATGTCTGGTCCAATTCGATGTTGACCCCCGGCGGCAGGGAGCGTTGCCGCAACATGTCGTCCGTGGTATCGGGACTCCAGTCCCTGTTGTTGTCCACGAACATCTGGTAGCCGTCGGCGGAAAAAATTATCGAAACCGTTCCGTTTTCCTGGATCGCCTTGAGTTTTGCCAGTTCCAGGTCCCCCTTCAGGTTTTCTGCCGCCCCCCGCAGGCGGGCCGCACGCCGCCATTTGAACAGGCTTGGAGCCGCCACCGCCGAAACGAACGCAATTAAGGCGATCACGACCAGGGCTTCTAAGAGGGTGAATCCTTTGCTGTTTCGAATTGCGATTATCTCCCTGGGCAAATGGAAAATGCCATTAAAAAAGCCGGGTTACCTGTTTCCCAGGGCAACCCGGCTGTCCAGTTCAGTTGATCACTCATAGCCAATGGAAAAAGATTTTTTAGGTTTGCATTGTTGCTATGAGCTTTCAGCCATGAATGAATTGGACCCGTGGCTTTCCGTCTCCCGATTGCTCGGGATTTGGCCTTTCACATGGGACAACCGCAAAAGCCCCTGCCGGCTGCGCGGGGGCAGTGCTACGAATGGTTTGTATCTTTCTTTGCGTAGAATTGTCAGATGACAGGGCCTGAATGAAAAAGTCGCTCCAACAATTCACTAGTAGGGTAATTTTAACAGTGTGTCAACGATAAAATTGCTCATAACCCATAAATATTTCAAAGAAAAATTAAATTGACATCTGCCGCAAAACATTATTTCGTCCGACAAAAGCCGTCACCATACGGTCGCCTATTTAACACGCAAGAAGTATACCAAAATACGCCTTATAAATTTTTATTAGTAATTACAATATGTTGTTGTTTATCCAAAGAAGGTTGGTAGTTTATCATTTTTCTTGATATCCGCGATTGGGTAAAAAAAGTATGAATTTTGATGCATAAATGGGTAAATCACGTAAGATATGGTATTGATTTGAAAGGCTGCTTGTTCCTGGGACCTGAATGTGGTAAGCAAAAATTTTTTAAAAGGAAGGAGGGGCCGGTGCCGGGCATTCAGGAAATATTGATACTGGTCATTATTGTTCTGGCGATTATGCTGGTCCCCAGAATGATGGGGCGGCGGCAGGAGGCCGTACCGGCAAAGCCGGCGGTGCCCATGTCGGGCAAAATGCGGCTGGCCATTGCGGCTTCCCTCTTCTGGCCGGCCATGATGGCCGCTGCATTCAAACCCTGGCGCCAGAACCTCGTCATTTTCTGTTACTTCGGATTGGGCCCCGTCGCCCTGGCCTGGATTGTTTTCTGGGTGCGGCTGGGATTTCGCCGGAAATGATAAATCCAGCTTCGGTTCTTATCCCTCACCTTTCAGACCGATTTGTTCGGCCACCTCGCGCATGCCCATGATGGTGTCATTGATCAGCTCCGGCAGTTCCACCCCCAGCATCGCCGCGCCTTTTTCTATAATGGAACGATTTACGCCGGCGGCAAAGCGCTTGTCTTTCCATTTTTTCTTTACGGATTTGGTTTTTAAGTCCAGCAGACTTTTCGAAGGGCGCACCAGGGCGGTGGTGACCACCAGACCGGTCAGCTCGTCGATGGCGTAAAGCACTTTTTCCATGGTGGACTCCGGCCTGACATCGGTGCAGATTCCCCAGCCGTGGCTGATCACCGCCCGGATGATTTCTTCCGGCCAGTCGTTTTGTCGCAGTATTTCTTCGGTTTTTTTACAGTGCTGCTCGGGGAACTGCTCATAATCAAGATCATGGATCAGGCCCACCAGGCCCCATTTTTCTTCATCTTCGCCATACTTGCGCGCCATGTAGCGCATCACCCCCTCAACGGCCAGGGCGTGTTTGATCAGACTTTCGCTCTTGTTGTATGTTTTCAGCAGCGCCAGGGCTTGCTGGCGGGTAGGAACGTTGGGGCTCATGGGACAACCTCCTGTGAATCAACCAACTGATTGTAACTAAATGAAAAAGTTAGCGATACCCTAGGACATTCAAAACCGGTTGTCAAGCGAAGTTGCAACCGGCGGCATTGTTTTTTTCCTTGATCCGTTTGTTGGCAGCGGTTATGGTTATTTTACGAAAACCATAGTTGTCCACTGCAACAACACTGGGACGACAGACACCATTGAAATCAGCATCCACTGTGCCTTCCATGGCCGGTCTTTATGTGCGCAATTACCTCGCCAACATGGTGGGTGATCTGGTGATCATTCTGCTGAACCTGTTCACGCCTATCGAGTATTTCAACGAATGGCAGACCTTTCTTTTGCAGGGCGGCGGCGGGAGGCTGCTGGCCATTTTTATTCTGCCAACGCGGCTTATGGCCGATGAAGCGCAGTGGATACTATCAACCCGAACAACATCAAGGAGGA
>JAOZPY010000349.1 GCA_029932495.1 Desulfobacterales bacterium | reverse complement strand
GTGATGGTTTCGGGATCCATGGTGGTCAGCAGCTGATCCAGCAGCATTTCAATACCGTTGTGCATGGCCGCGCCCACCGGATTGGCGAACGGATCCTTGTTGTTCTTTAGAAAATTGGCGGTATCAGGGGCATAGGTTCGGGAAGCCAGGTCAAACCATTTTCTGGCAATCACCGCTTTTTTTCGGGCCAGTATGTGTTCCAACCCTTTACCCATAAAAACTCCCGCTAATCTGAGAAAATTAGAGATCTGGGTAGATAACCATGCGGAAAAACGCTGCCCGCCCTGAAAAATCAGCCGAAGGGCATACGTATAAACGACTTGAACCCGACTGTCAAGAAGAAATAAAAAGGCTTTCCAAAAAATTGGGATGGATTAAAAACAAGTATAAAAATATTGAAAAAATGGGGAGTTAGCGTGGTTATGAAACGATGCCCAACAAAAGAGCCTGGTCATCATCAGCAGGGTGCGCACCGGCAAAACGCTGGACATCGTCAATAATTGCTGCCAGAACCTCTTGGGGATCGTCCCCGACATCGGTGCCCAGCTGCTGCAACAGGCGCTGTTCGCCGTAAGCCTCCCCCGGTTCGTTGAATCGTTCGGTAAGTCCGTCGGTGTATAGCAGCAGGCGATCGCCGGGTTGCAGTTGCGCTTCGGCCACCGGTATCGGATCCTCATACGGCTCAATGCCCATGGGAAAAACACCGGGGCAGGCAAGTTCCTCGGCTTTTTTTTCGGCAGCGTGGTAGATCATGGGCAATGGGTGTCCGGCCCGGGCCACCTTCACGGTTTGCCGACCGGCATCGTACACCGCGTAAAGCGCGGTAATGAAACTCGGATCGGCCACCTTGCAAAGATGTTCGTTCAGGTAATGCAGCACCTGGGCCGGATCAGAGGCCGCCTTCGGGTAGGCGCGAAAAAGTGCACATGTCATGGCCATCAAAACCGCCGCCGGCGTGCTGTGGCCCTCGGCATCGGCCATTAAAAACCCCCAGCAATTATCCGCCAGGCCGATGAGGTCATAATAATCCCCGCCGGCATAGCGGCTGGTCTCATAACGCACCGCCAACTGGAAGCCACCGATTACGGGCAGCTGTTTGGGCAAAAGCCGGCGTTGGACCGCAGAAACCACTTCCAGTTCATGTTCGAGTTCATCTTTGCGTTGTTCGATTTCCTGTTTAAGCCGGTGGATGGTCAGATGGGTGTTAACCCGGGCAATGACTTCATCGGGCTGAAAGGGCTTGGTAATGTAATCCACCGCCCCCAGTTGAAGACCTTTGACCTTGTCGCCGGTTTCCCCCAGAGCGGAAAGGAAAATCACCGGAATGTCTGCGGTTTTCGGGTCGGATTTTAGACGCCGGCATACCTCGTAGCCGTCAATGCCGGGCATCATGATATCCAGCAAAATCAGGTCTGGCAACGCCTTGGCGGCAATGGAAATCGCCATCTCCCCATTTTTAGCGATCAACAGTTTACAGCCAACGCCTTCAAGGCATTGATAGAGCACCTGAAGATTGGTGGGATTGTCGTCCACCAGCAGAATGGATTCACCGTCCGCCGTATTTGTTGCCATCCGATAATTTCCCGATTATTAAGATCGTTCCAGCACCATGGCCGGCAAATTCAGGCAAGCTTTGCAACCCCGGCTTCAACGGAGTCCGTAATGTCGATCAAGGATTGGAAACCACTGACTTCAAAAATTTCTTTGACAAATGCATTCAGGGAACACAGAACGAGTTTACCGCCCCGGCGTTTCATCTCTTTGGCGGCACTCAAAAGAACCCGCAAGCCCGCACTGCTGAGATATTCCAGTTGGCCAAGATCAAACAACAGCCGGTCTGTTGGGCCCTCAAGAACCTCTTTAACGACTTTATCAGCTTCTGGGGAAGAATCGGCGTCCAACCGTCCGGAAATCGCAATAAAGACAACTCCGTTTTCCTCTTTTCGAGTAATTTCCATATTTCGGTCCTTTTGATAAACGATTGATAGAGGTTTTCCCTGATATACTAAAATATTATTAGTATAGCATTTAGACTGTCAAGTCAACGAACACCTGAAAAACACAACGATTGCAGTTTCGCCCCCGGATCCCAAAAACCGATCGGGTTCCGGTGCCCCTGTCATGCGGTTTATGCAATGCTGAGATTAATCGTGCTTCAGATTATGTTCCCGCAGTGTGGTGCAACTTTCATTGTGTTTTTCAGCAATTTCAACAACTTCCCGCCTCAGTTGCCGATGCTCTACCTTGCACGATTCCGGTATGGCACCCCGCAGCTGCCGGCTGGAATTTTCCACCAACTGGATAAGCTCGGTGGCAATAACGGCGTTGATTTTGATCAGATCCCTGAGAATTTCATCTAAAGACTGTTGATTGGTTTGCATGGCACTGTCTCCTCTCCCCGGTGTCGGGTTTCAAGGTGGGTATTGACTATAACCCTAAATAATTGTAAAGAAAACAAAAAATAAGGAGAATGGCATGTACTTCGACAAACCCGGCGAAGACAACACGCATCAGACCCTGGCGCTGGCTGCTGAACGGGCCGGACAGCTGCAGCTCAAAGAGGCGGTGGTGGCTTCCACCAGCGGCGAGACGGCATACAAGGCCATCGAAGTGTTTAAAGGCATCCACCTGACAGTGGTCACCTATCATTGCGGCTTCAAGGAGCCTTTTACAAACCAGATGCCCGCCGATGTCCGCAAAGACATTGAAGTCCGGGGCATTCCGGTGGTGGCCGCCAGCCATGCCCTTTCGGGCGTGGAACGCTCGGTAGCCCAAAAGCACGGGGGAATTTATCCAGCACTGCTGATCGCCGATGTCCTGAGGCTGTTCGGCCAGGGCACCAAGGTGGCCGTCGAGGTGGCCCTCATGGCTGCGGACGCCGGGACCCTGAGCGGCGGTGACATCATTTCCATTGGCGGTTCCGGCAAGGGGGCTGATGCCGCCCTGGTATTAAAGCCGGCCCACCAGAACAACCTGTTTGACATGCGGATTCGAGAAATCGTCTGCAAACCGAGAAGCTTTTAACATGTTTTTTTTGATTGCCGGCGTCAGCCCGAGAACAAAAATCGTCGATCAAACCCCCCGGCGCTGTCCCGTCTGCGGGCTGCACCAAGCCTATTACCAGCGCGTTGATCATTATTTCAATCTGTTTTTCATTCCCCTGGTGAGAGTCAAAAAGGGTGAGCCGTTTCTCATGTGCGAGCGCTGCGGAAAACCCGTGGATGAATTCAGCCGCAACTTTACGACGGATCAGGACGAAACAGGCCTTTTGTGCCGGCATTGCGGCAACCCGGTAAACCGTGGCTTTAAGTACTGCCCGAGCTGCGGCAGGAAAATCTGAACTTGTTAAGCGGATCCGACGCGTGAATGAAAATCCCACCGATAAAAACGGGCGGAAACTCCAGCGCCATATCGTGCTGGTATCGCCTGAAATTCACTGGAATACCGGCAATATCGGCCGTACCTGCCTGGCCACGGGGGCCCGGCTGCATCTCATCAAACCTCTGGGATTTTCCCTGCAAAGCCGGGAAATAAAACGAGCGGGCCTGGATTACTGGCAGAAAGTCAACCTGACGCTCTGGGAGGATTTCGATGAATTTTTGCAGGGCATGTCTCCCCGTCGGGATGAAATCGCTGTTTTTTCAAAAAATGGCGCCCATCCGTTCTGGGACTTGCCCGCTGCCGGGAGGTTGTTTCTGATCTTCGGCTCGGAAACAGCCGGATTGCCGGAAAGCATCCTGAACCGCTACACCGGGGCTACCTATTACATCCCCATCACCGCCCGGGTGCGGTCGTTGAACCTATCCACGGCTGCAGCCATCGTGCTTTACGAAAGTCTGCGCACCGCACGGCCCTTTCACGCCTGGCCCCGGCGCTAACGGCCGCCCATTGAACCTCA
>JAOZPY010000348.1 GCA_029932495.1 Desulfobacterales bacterium | reverse complement strand
GTTATGATTTAAAAAAGCAGCAGATTATGGTATAAAAATTTTAGAGGGCAGCGTGGACTGACTGGAGAGTTGAAATTTCGTTGCTATAATTGTTGATTTCCCATGATGCCATCATAAACTGATTATAAAAAAGACCGAGCGTAGCGAGGCCTCAATTTTAGGCACTTTAGGCACTTCTTTGAAAGGCCGCCTGTAGATCATGTTTCCAGGATTCAGCCGCATTGTTGAAGAACGCATCCGCCGGGCCCAGAAAAGGGGCGATTTCAAGAACCTGTCGGGCAGCGGAAAACCGTTGGTATTCGAAGACGACAGCCTGGTGCCGGAAGAGTTGCGCCTGGCCTATAAAATTTTAAGAAATGCAGATTGCCTGCCCCCCGAAATTGAGCTGAAAAAGCAAATTGCGCGCACCGAAGATCTGCTCAAGGGCATGCGGGATACGGCTGAAAAGTATCGGGTGCTCAAGAAACTCAACTTTCTGATCATGAAGCTCAATACGCTCCGCAGCACTTCGGTTGAATTTGAAATGCCCCAGCGATACGTCAGCCGGGTGATAGAACGCATCGACAACAGCCAGGGCAAGACTTAACCTCAACGTTGCATAAACAACATGGCAAACACTATCGAATGATCGGTCATTACAAAAGATATCCCTGCGTAAACAGCATGTTGCGGATAGCACCTGATGTGAATTCAAAGGATCGGGTCTTTTTTGCCATGTTGTTGGCCCTTCGGGCCCCGCGATAGCGGTCCTCCGGGAAAGCCGGAGGACTTCAGATCCTGCGTTGTCAAGGCTTCGAAGTATGCTTATACGTCTTCACCCTCGACGCCTTGGCTCTGAAGCCCTCCGACTTTTGCAACATTAAGGTTTAGTTTAGCAATTTAATAAAACAAAGGAGCCTTAGCCATGGAAAAAATCACAGTTGCCCTTCTTTCCGGTGGTATTTCATCCGAAAGAGAAGTTTCACTGCACAGCGGGCAGCAGGTCTACGAGGCGTTGGATAAGCAAAAATACGATGTACGACGCTATGACCCCAAGACAGACCTGCCCCGGCTGGTGGCCGATGCCGGCCAGATCGATATCGCGATGATTATCCTGCACGGGCCCTACGGTGAAGACGGGACGGTACAGGGCTTGCTGGAGTTGCTCAACATTCCCTACCAGGGCTCCGGGGTGCTGGGAAGCGCGCTGGCCATGAACAAAGATGCCACCAAGCAGCTGTATGAAAAAGCAGGCCTTACCGTGCCGGCTTATGTTATTTATGAACGCGATGACCCGGTGGATATCAACGATTGCGTGAAGACCCTCGGCCTTCCCCTGGTGGTCAAACCCGTTGAAGGAGGCTCCAGCGTGGGAATGTCCATAGTGCGCTCGGCGCAGGACCTGCAGGCCGCTATGGATAAGGCCGCTGCTCACGATGACGCCGTGATGGTGGAAGCTTTCATTGAGGGCACGGAGCTTACCGTGGGTGTCGTCGGCAATCGCCGGCTGGAAGCTTTGCCGGTTATCGAGATCATACCGGATGCGGACCACGAATTTTTTGATTACGAGGCCAAGTACACCGCCGGCGTCACCCAGGAAATATGCCCGGCGCGCATTGATGACAATCTGACGCAACAGGCCCAGGCTTGTGCCAAAACCGCCCACCGGGCGTTGTTTTGCCAGGGTTACAGCCGGACGGACATGATCATGAAAGACGGCCGATTTTACATTCTGGAGACCAATACCATTCCCGGGATGACTGCGACCAGCCTGCTGCCGAGAGCGGCCCGCACGGCCGGATACGAATTCAGCCAGCTGCTCGACAAATTGATTGAACTGGGGCTGGAAGCAAAAAAGGAAAATGCTTAAAATACCTGAAATGCATTTCAGGCACTTTTTTAGTGAGCGAAGCGAACTAACTTCATGATCATTCGAAACAACCGCGAACTGCGTGCTCGGTACCACCGGCTTGGCGCCGGAGATTGTTGCATCGGAACGGTTTCAGCAAAATACCTCAAGCCGTTCATGCTGATCGATCTTGTCCAGCGGGGCGTTGAATGCTATCCTTCCGCGCTGTCCCAGATGCTCAACAGCTCAAAGGTCGCCCAGGCCTTTATTTACCAGCAGTGGATGGTGCCCCAAACCACCGCGATCTGCCGTCGGGCGGATTTGATCGCCGCCATCTCCCATTATGCCGCGCAACAGATCGAGGCTGTGGTCAGCAAGCAGGATCATATGCATTGCGGGCACGGAGTCCGGCGCTGGGAGAGCCTGGAGCACCTATACAACGCTCTGGGATTTGACAGCTCGGCCTATCCTTTTGTGCTGCAGCCTTTCGTGGAGAATTTTACGGATGTACGGGTGATCATGGCCGGGGATTATGAGGAGGCATATACGCGTCGGAATCCGGACAATTTTCGCGGCAACCTGGCCGCCGGAGGGAAAAGCCATCCCTATGAGCTGGATGAAAACAACCGCGAGTTTTGCCGGGCAGCCATGCAGCGGGGCCGATTTCCCTATGCCCACATTGATTTGATGATCGGAGACGATGGGCTGACGTATCTGTGCGAGATCGCACTTAACGGCGGCACCCATGGCGCGCGTATCGGCAGAGAAGAGCTGGACCGAAAAAAGAAGGAATTGCTTTTGCACCTATCTAAAAAAGGAGGTTCACAGTGACAGACAATAAACCGGCGAAGGTGGGAATCGTGATGGGCAGTGATTCCGACCTGCCCGTTATGCAGGAGGCAGCCGCTGTTTTAAAAAAATTTGGCGTGCCCTGTCTCATGACAGTGGCTTCGGCCCACCGCAGTCCGGCACGGGCGGCTGATTTCGCCGCCGGGGCTGCCACCCGGGGGATTCGGGTGATTATTGCCGGCGCGGGACATGCGGCCCACCTGGCCGGTGTCATGGCGGCCCACACCCGCCTGCCGGTCATCGGGGTCCCCATTGATTCGTCCTGTTTGCAGGGGCTGGATGCGCTGCTGGCCACCGTCCAGATGCCCCCCGGCATCCCGGTGGCCACCATGGCTATCGGTAAACCCGGGGCGCGCAATGCCGGCATCTTGGCCGCCCAGATCCTGGCCCTGGCCGATCCCGAACTGGACCGCCGGCTTGAAGACGACAAGCAGGAGATGGCCCGGCAGGTGGAGGAGAAGGCAAAGAAGGTTGAAGGTTTATAAGGTCAACCCGCAACACCCGGAGGCCGAAGTGATTCAGGCGGCGGCCGGGGCAATCAAAAAAGGGGGCGTCGTCGCGTTTCCCACGGCGGGGCTGTATGGGCTGGGGGCCGATGCTTGCAATGCCGTCGCTGTTGATCGTCTTTTTGACATCAAGCAGCGTCGGCGGGGCAACCCGATTCTGATCCTGGTCGACAGCCGGGCCCAGCTGCAGGAGTTTGCAGCCCGCATACCGGATGCGGCT
This sequence comes from Desulfobacterales bacterium, assembly GCA_029932495.1. Taxonomy (GTDB): domain Bacteria; phylum Desulfobacterota; class Desulfobacteria; order Desulfobacterales; family JAFDCJ01; genus JAFDCJ01. The sequence continues at coordinate 496 of JAOZPY010000348.1, read as the reverse complement.
TTGCAGATCATGGATCATTTCTGGCCGGGTGGCGTGACCATTGTCTTTGAAGCCGCGGCCGGTGTTGGCCAATCTTTAACCGGCGGTACGGGTAAAATCGGCATCCGGCAGGCCGGACACCCGGTAGCCGTTGCCCTGATTGGTGCACTGCGCGGACCGATTACGGGCACCAGCGCCAATTTTTCCGGTGCGCCGGGCTGTCAACGCGTCGCGGACCTGGATTTAGAACTGGTCCGCCGGCTGGATCTCATCATCGATGCCGGGCCGCTCAAAGGCGCTCGGGGATCCACTGTGGTGGATATCACCGGCCCACGCCCCCGTATTTTACGGGAAGGTGCGATCAGCGGGCAAAAAATTATGGCTTTGATCGGCTGATGGACGTTCATCTTTTTGCTCTTATCTTCTGTTGACAACATTTTTCATTTTACATATAAAGGCACTCATGCCGGAGTGGTGAAATTGGTAGACGCGCTGGACTCAAAATCCAGTGGGCCTT
>JAOZPY010000029.1:879-14489 GCA_029932495.1 Desulfobacterales bacterium | reverse complement strand
TCAAGAAAGTATATTACCTGGAAGCCGAAGTAAAATACGCCAAGGACGGCCGGCATATAATCAAGGCCCCCTAGCGCGCTTTAATAAAAAAATTGCTCAATTTATCCTAAGGTTGCAAAAGTCCGATGGCTTCAGAGCTACGGCGTTCCCCCTGATGGGTTATGGCCTGAATCCGCGATAAATTGCAGCAGCGAGATCAGAATGGCGGTGATGGGACCGTAAAAACGATCTGCGGTCTCAATCTCCGCCAAGCGCGCCTGCAGCCGCTTAATCCATGGCAGCATGGTTTCAGCGGAAAATGAAACGGCCTCCGCGATAAGCTCCCGGTCATTGTTCATCCAGCCTTTTTCCAGCAGAAAATAAAGGTATTCCAGCTCGATGCAAATGTGATCGGGCGGCTCGTGGATGCCATCGTCCAGCGACAGCCCCCGCGCTTCAAGTCGTTTTTTCATTTCCACGGCGGCCGGTCCCATCAGCGGGGCGTTTTGTCCGGCGGTCTGTCCTTTGGCATGACAGGAGGCATACAGCGGGATCGCCCCGTTGCGGTTGTTGATGAAAAAACGAACATAGATTTCTTCCAGGTGCTCAAACAGCGCATTATGGTCAACAAAGTCTGCCGGGCCAGCTTTCAGTTCGGCCAGCCAGCCGGGGGGATTATAACTCACCAGGCGGCCAAGCGCTTCCAAGGGTTCCAGGAAGGTTCCCTCAAGCATTTGCCTGCTGCTTTCAGGATCAGGGCCCCAATAAATTCTGGCCAGCAGCGCGATGGCGTTCAGCACGTGTGCCTGCTGGTTTTTGTCAAGTGATAAATACGAATTCATCCCGTGTTTCTTTTTACCGCAGTCCTTTAAAAATCTGCCCTGGCCCTGTTTAACCTTGTCCAGGCCAACGGCCATTTATGAATCGCAGGTGGACAAAACAGATGCGGGCTGTGGACCTTGATCCGGTTGACAGTAAAGCAGCGGCAGGGAACGGTCAGAATCGAATGGACATGCAGGTAAGGCCCCCGTCCATTTTTCGCACTTCGCTGGTATCCAGTTCGATAATCTCCAATTGCAGGGTCTCAAGCTTTTTGCGGGTGCCGGGATGGCCGGCAGGCATCAGCAGACGGCCGTTGACCAGCAGCGTGTTGGCCGCATACGCTTCATGACTGTCAATGACAATTTTCTTATATCCGCCAAGCTTTTCGTGATTGGCGAAATCTTCGGTGACCAGCAGCGTGTTTTTACCCACGTAGTTGACACTGGATTTCAAATGCAGCCCGGCGCTCACTGCGATTGTGGTCCAGGTATAGCCGTAGCCGTCTAGAATTCGGCCAAGCTGATTGGCACCTTCCGGATTGGTGCGTTCGGATACTCCGATAAAAAAATGTTTGCCTACCTGCAAAACATCACCCCCATCCACGGTTCCGGGTGCCCGAATGTTATCCGTTTTACAATAACGGGCTAGCACTTGGGCAATGGTTTGCTCTTCTCCCCTGCGGGCTTTCGCTCCCGGATTTGTGATAACCGCTACCTCTGCTGTAACCACAGCAGTATCTTCGACGAAATAGGCATCGGGATGATCCGGCAATGCGTCGAGCAGGATGACTTCAAGGCCGATGGATTCCAGGACATTTAGATAGGCCTTATGCTGTTTGACAAGCGTGTCGTAGTCGGGAGGATCTTCGCTTAAAGTCGTCGTGAGTCCCTGTGCAAAATTTTTGCCCGGCTTGCGGGCAATGGCGCGGGTAAACATTATCTGGTTTTTCCCCCTCCCCGGTATCATCCTGACCCCTGGGCGGCTTTGACTGTCCGGTCGTCGTCTTTGGGCCAGTTGCGAATAATTTGCAGGATTTCGCGCACATAAGCGCATTCACAGGAAGCCGTGCAGGGTTGGAGAATGTCATCATGCAGGCAGTAGCCAGGACACGAATCAGAGCCGGTCAAGCGTTCTGTGAAAACCGGGCCGTTGTAAAGGTCTGTGAAACTGCCAGCGGCAATTGCAATGGTGGACTCACAGGTCAGGTGATTGAAGAGAAAATATCCCAGCTGCAGGTTGTCAAAGTTTACCTGGTAGCCGATGAGTTCCAGTTTGGGGTCCTGCAGGAACTCCCCACGGGAGTGCCAGTAAAAATCGCAGCAGGTACATTTTTTAAATATGTCCATGGGGTCTCATCTGCCGATTGTACCAAATTTTCAAATGCAGTCGGAGTTCAAACTTATTTTTTATAACTATCATAAAACTCAGGAATCTTCAAGGCTGGACCCGGCGCTGATTCCAGGCCGGCATGCACGAAAGTTTTGCAGCTCGCCATTGGGCTGCTGCTATTCTGGTTCGAATTCCAGCAAATTCGAAAGCTTCGGGCTTGTGAATGTGAGTCGGGAGCCTTTCAGGTATATTTAACCTCAAATTGTGCCTTTCAGATAACGCTGTCTTTGGGGTTCCGGAAATTTTTCGATGGCATATCGCAGCATGGTGCGTGGCATCGTCCGGTAGTGTTTTTTTAAAAAGGATGTTTCGCTTTCAAGGTGACGTTTGCCGACTTCCCTCAGCATCCATCCCACGGCCTTTTGAATCAGGTCTTCCGGATCTGCCAGCAGCATTCTGGAAAGAGCGAGGGTTTCGTCAAACGCGTCGTGTTTGATGTAGTGAAAGGTGGAAAGAATCGCGATTCGGCGCTCCCATAAATCTTTAGAACGTGCCAGCCGATACAGCGGTGCACGGCTCTTATCCCACAGGTAGGCGCCGATGACATGCTCTGCGGAACAGTCCACCAGGTCCCAGTTGTTGACAAAGGCGGTGTTTTTCAAATAGAGGTGGTAAATATTTTTTTTCAGGGTGCCATTGCCGGCGGCAAACTTGCGAACCAGAATCAGCAGGGCCAGCATCCGCGCTTCGTGAATGGGAGAATGCAACAGGCGGGTAATTTCCGGAAGCGGCCGCCCGCAATATCCGGGTACCAGCTTTCTCAGTGCCGGCACCCGGATGCCGATAAAAATGTCCCCCTCGCCGTATTGGCCCGGGCCGGTTTTAAAAAAGCGCTGGCTGACTGCTGCGTATTCAGGGTTGGCAAGGGATTGGAGCCGTTTGTGGATATCATTTAGTGACATGGCATTTTGCTTGACCAGGGTAAACGTATTGGTTTTTTAAATCACCAGTGCAGCCATATCGCGGCCGAACAGGCCGATGCGGTCCTCGGCTGCAACCGGCAGCGTTAAATCCCAGTCAAAAGGATTCGGGCCGGCTTGGCGGTAGCCAATCCAGGTGGCCATTTTACTGCGGGCTGCCAGTAATCTGGCGTTAAAAAAAATTGAGTAGATCTCTTCGACCGGTATTTGCAGGCGCTTTAAAAGCGCTTGCAATGTTTCACCTGGTTGCGGATCCAGCCGGATAACGTTGTCGTTTGTCAGTGTCGCGTCCGGTGCATAGCGGCGAAGTTTCCCGTAAAGATGGATTTCAGTCATGGATCAGCTCCGATTAAAAAAATACGTCAATGACCCGGCCGTCGGTCACCTGACAAAGTCCCGATCCTCCGGCTGAAAGCCCGATGATGGTGTCAGACAGCCGGAAGCGGCATTTCATGAAATTGCCCCTGTCACCGGCAAGCACTGCCTCCGCATTTCCGTTGACCCCGTCGACAGCTTCAAAATTAAAGGATGCGGCGCCGGCGTTGGCCCCCGCCATGGATTCCGGTGCCCCGGGTTTCATCAGCCTGCCTTCGAAGCGTTCACCACCCGGCAGCACGGTTTGCAGATGACCCGCTCCGACCGTGGCGTCCGTGAAGGTAATCTGGATTCTTCTCGCATCCCGCCGAACAACGCCTTTCATGGTGCCCGAACATCCTGACAGGGCGGCCAGAAGCATTACCATTACCATAAATAGTAATACCATACGTGGTTTCATAGTTGTTTCTCCGTTAATCAAAAACTATTGATGAGCGTCCGGCAGCGGCGCAATCCCCACCACGTTTGGAACCGGTGGGCAAAACAGCGCCTTGCTGTTTTGCCGATGCTCCAGCTGAAATGCACCGGCGAATTCATATTCGTGTGGCCCGCTTTTTATATAAAGTTGCGCCTGGGGACCCCCTTCAGTATACATGGCCCGGGAAATTTCAAGTGGCAATGCTTTGAGGATATTGATCAGGTCATGGGTGCTGTAAGGCGACCCACAATGGATAAACAATACCCGGTTGCGTTGATCCGTGGCGATGGCCGCTGTGCTCCACTTGCCGGGCTGCGGGTGCCAGACGTTTTTGCCGTTGCATGAAATCATGCGAATGCTTTGAATCAGGGTACCGTATTTGCGCTGCCAGATTTCGAAATCATCGCACTGGCGATCAATAATTTTTACCAGTGGAACTTCCGAATCCAGGCGGTCAAACGCCAGGACCGTCATATCTTTTGACAGCCTCGGATTGTTGATGTGCCCCCGGGTGCGCATCAGGGAGACGCTGGCTTTGTAATCGGTCTGATACATACTGGCGTTAATGGCGGCGGTCAGGCCGAAGCGCCGGCTCCAATCCCTGGCCGAAAGGGCATGACCGTTTTTAAGGGCCGAGGCATTGAGCAGCTTCAACTTGTAGCGTTGCGGGTCAATTCTCAGCACACGGATGACGGGATCCTCGATTTCGGAGGTCTGCGGTGAGCGGAAGATCCCCAGTTCGAGGCCCGGCGCCAGTTTTTGCCATCCGGAAGCGTCGACGGCGGCTGTTTGGACATCGCGGCTTGGGGAACCGGCGAAGATTGTGACCGGCAGCAAAACGGCCAGAAGGCAGAATATGAGCAGTCCCGTCAGGTATTTCCTATTTACTGAAGTCATATCGGGGTCTTACGTAACGTCGTAAAAAGTTGCGCTTGTCCCACGCAGTATGCATTTTGGTTTCGCTTGAGGGGCCCATTTAGGAGCCACCGACTCAGTATGACTTTTCTTATAAAACAACTGCCCGCCCCTTGTAAAGAGGCAAGAAATTTCATTGCAATGTCAAGATCAGGGCAGCGCATGCTGTATTTGATCCAATTACAGGGCGTCGATACAACTTGCAAATCGGCAACCTTTGGGGTAAAAGCCAAACCTGATACGCTTTTAACAAAACGAAAGGTTGGTTTAGCATGCAGGATGAAACACAGGCACCGGCTCAAAATTTTGCAGAAAAACAGGGGCTGCCGGATACCCTCAACGCCAAAATCGGCGTGTTGGCCCGGCGGGAGGTTGAAGCTCGGATTTTGGCCCCCATGCTGGAAGCGCTGGGCCGGCAATTCGGGCGCGCGCAGGTCCTGGAGGTGATGCGCTGCACCATCGTCGAGATTGCCGAAAAGCAGGGAGCTGAATTGGCGGCCCTCATGGGGGGCAATTCCTTTGATAAATTTACGCAGTCCCTGCAGTTCTGGACCATGGACAATGCCTTGCAAATCGAGGTGCTTGAACAAAGCGAGGCTGTGCTGTCCTTTAACGTGACGCGTTGCCGCTATGCAGAACTTTACGAGAAATTGGGAATCCGTGAGTTTGGCACGACCCTGTCATGCGCCCGCGATTTTTCGCTGATCCACGGTTTTAACCCGGAGGTGTCACTGGAAAGGACCCAGACCATCATGGAAGGTGCGCCCTACTGTGATTTTCGCTATCGCATGAAAGCTGCTTAGTGCGCATAGCCAATTATTCTTTTACCATGGCTGTCAGCTGTGAGCTCTGACGATTCCGATGTGGATTCTGAGATAGGGACAATAGTAATTCCCATTTTTTCTGATCATTGGCAAATAAAGATTTCCACCGGCACCTTGCTGATCAGGCGTGCGCCGGTGGCCGTGACCACGAAAACGCTTTCGATGCCTGCGGAAAACTCGTTTTTGAAAACCATTTTGGGCTCCAGGGCAAAGACCATTCCGGCTTCAAGGCAGTCTTTGCGATTGCGGGCGATAATGTAAGGCTCAATCAGTTCCAGGCCGATGCCGTGGCCGATAAAGTTTACCTTGTACCCGGGTATCCCCAGGTACTGCTTCGCATATCCCAGGGATTTTGCTATTTTCAACGCATCATCAAAAAGTTCTCCCACGCTGACCCCTGGTACTGCTTTTTCAGCGACCCGGTTGTGGATTTCAATGGCGGCAAGGCTGGCCTCCATGGCGCGCCGGGGCATGGACCCGAATGCAAACATGCGCGTTTCATCCATATGATAGCCGTTTAAGACGGATCCAAGATCCACCATCACGGGTTCATCGGCCCTGATTTTTTTATGACCGGCTCCCACCGGAAAGGCCGCCGAGGTTCCTTCACCGCTGGCCGGAGAATCCAGCAATCCCACCATGGCGCCGCTTTTTCCACTCAGTACGTGCCAGGGGTAGCCTTCGGTCTGGTAGTGCCGGACTCGCAGATGGGATGCATGCCCCAACCGGCGGGCATAGGTTTCGAAGATGCCGGCAAATTCCATTTCCGTCAGCCCGGGGCGAAGGGCGGTGCGCATGAATTCAAAGGTCCTGGCGGTCATAGCGGCCGTGTTTTCCAGCTGGGCGATTTCCCAGGCGGATTTGATCCGCCTGACCCCCAAAATATGGGCCGAGGCATCCACCCATTTTTCGGCGGGCAACAGGCGGCGGTAAAAATTAAAGTCGTTGACGGGCAGCACATCGAGCTCAAAACCCAACACACCGGGAAACACGCCAAAAAAATCTGTTATCAGGCCGGGAATTTCCTTAATTGATGCGATTTTAATAATATCAGCGATGCTCGATTCGCGTTCGGCCCGGGGCAGGTACTGCCTGATGAATAAAAGCGGCGGCCCTTGGGCGGGAATATACATAAAACCGTTCTGGGCGGTTCCGGAAAAATAAAACAGGTCCACCCGCTGGACAATGAACAACCCGTCGATATCTTTTTGCTGCATCACCCGCTGGATGTTCAGTAATCGGGCTTCAATTTCAGCAGCGGGAACTTTGAAATGGTTTTGAGATTCCATGCTGGCAATTGTTGTGACTTGGTTTGCTTTTAATTTCAAGTGAATAGGCACCTTGCTATACTATCAGGAAAAAAAATTGTCCAGCACTAATTTGCAGCAAAATTTCAGTCTTTCTAATTTTTAATGAAAGTGATAGAAGCGGTCGACGTGCTTTAGCGGTGATTTTTTTAAATAAGACGGGAACACGAATGCAGTATTTGAAATGGCGATGGCGCAGGGCAGGGGGATACCGGGAAGTTCTGGTGGTGGCGATACCATTGGTTTTGAGTACGGCAACCTGGTCAGTGCAGCACTTCGTGGACCGCATGTTTCTGAGCTGGTATTCCCCGGAGGCCATTGCAGCAGCCATGCCGGCGGGGATGCTCTATTTTTCACTGGTCAGCATCTTCATGGGCACAGCCGGCTACGCAACGACGTTTGTGGCCCAATATTACGGTGCCGGGCGCTGTCATCGCATTGGTCCAGCCCTCTGGCAGGGCGTTTATATCTCCCTGCTGGGTGGATTGGTGCTGCTGGGAGCCATTCCATTTGCTGGACCTGTTTTCAAGCTGGTGGGGCATAGCCCGCTGGTGCAGCAAAACGAGGTGACCTATTTCGAGATTCTCTGCCTGGGCGGCGGCGCCTATATCGCCTCTTATGCCCTTTCCGGGTTTTTCAGCGGCCGGGGTAAGACCTGGCCCGTGATGTGGGTCAATGTATTCACCACGGTGGTCAATCTGGTCCTGGACTATGCGCTGATTTTCGGGCACTGGGGTTTTCCCGTCATGGGCATCCGGGGGGCGGCCATTGCCACGGTGGCCGCCGGCGGTTTTTCCGTGCTGGTTTTTTTCGCCCTGCTGAGCAGTAAAAAAATTGACAACACCTACCACACCCTTCGGGGATGGCGCCTGCAAAAAGATCTTCTGTTACGCCTGCTGCGTTTCGGGTTTCCTTCCGGCGTGCAGTTTTTCCTGGAAATGGCCGGTTTTACGGGATTTGTCCTGGTGGTGGGACGTCTGGGGACTGCCAGCCTGGCGGCCACCAATATCGCTTTCAATATTAATACCCTGGCATTTATGCCCATGATCGGATGTGGCATCGCCATATCGGTGCTCGTGGGCCAGTATCTGGGGGCGGACAAACCAGACCTGGCTCAGTCGGCGGCTTATTCGGGCTTTCACATGACCTTTGCTTACATGGTCAGTATCGCGGCGGCCTATGTGCTGGTGCCCGATGTGTTCGTGGCCCCCTTCGCCCTGCAGGCAGACCCGCAGGGCTTTGGGGAGATTTATCGCTACAGTGTCGTTTTGCTGCGTTTTGTGGCTGTATATTCCATATTTGACACCATGAACATCATCTTTTGCTCGGCCATCAAGGGTGCCGGCGATACCCGTTACGTGATGTCGGTAACGGTGGCGCTATCTGTGTTTGTCCTGATCGTTCCGGTTTACCTTGCCGTGGTGGTTTTCGAATCCGGCCTGCTGGTGGCCTGGGTGTTTGCCACCGCCTATGTGACCCTGCTGGGGGTGATTTTTTTTCTTCGTTTTCACGGCGGCAAGTGGAAAGCCATGCGGGTGATCGAGCAACGGGTACCGGTTGCCAAACCCGGACCGACGAAACTGGGCCGGGCGGTGGAGTGAGCGTTTTTAAATTACCTGTGTTGAAAACGGCCCGGGGACCGGTGTATTGTTTGGACGCTTAAGGGTGGATTTAGCCGGCTGAAGTTCATGATAATGAACGACTGTCCGGTGCTGGTTTTGAAATATATTAGAGAATGAACTATTAACTATGCATGTTAATTGAATTGGCTTGACAAAAAATGTTTTAATGGTAAAGTTATGGCTTAATGATGTTCATCTAAATGAACAATAACGATGAAAATTATTTCAATCCAGGCGGCTTTTAATTTGTTGAAAAAACTTGGCAGGTTACCGGCCCTGGAGGTACTCATTGAAAATTCAGATAGAATCCATTGGGCTGCCGAGCCTGTCTAAATTAATTGGCAGGACAACGCAACTGGAACTGGCCGAAGGCACGGTGGCAGATCTTGTTGCGCATATAGTGGTCCGCCATGGCCGCTCGGCGGGCCATGTTTTGCTGGATCGACAAGGGCAACTGGATATGGCGATCCAGGTCATGATCAATGATGAGGGGTTTTTGCCCAGAAGCGAGTATTCGCAGCGAGTCCTCAAAGACGGGGATGTGGTTAAATTCATGCTATTGGTTGGAGGCGGCTAAAAGCTACCTTCTATCTTTAGATCATGGTGGAGAGTTGGATGTCCTATTTTCGGGTAAATGAAAACTGCAACGGATGTTTATCCTGTGTGGAAAATTGTCCTGCATCGGCTTTGAGCTATATTGACCATGGCGATCAACGCACACTGCAACACAACATGACCAAATGCGCGCGATGTGGTCAATGCTGGCGGATCTGTCCCCAGGATGCCATTGAGTTTGAGCATTTATTGGTCGGCCAGTGGGATGATGTGGTGACCATGGACCTGGTCCGATGCCGGGTCTGCGGCCGGCCGCTTTATTCGATCGCCTACCAGCAAAAAGTGTTCGCGGGGATGAATATGGCCGGTGAGCCACTCTGTCCGCAACACCGGCAACGGCAGGCCGCTTCGAAGTGGCCGCTTTCAAGGCCTGGCAAAACCCGGATAAATGTGGGGGGAAAATGATTGTCGGAGATTTAAAACCGCTGCCCGAAATTGTTGCCACGATTAAAGAATATAAGCAGGTATTGATTCTCGGCTGCGGCAGCTGTGTTACCGTTTGCCTGTCGGGCGGTGAAAAAGAAGCCCACCAGTTGTGTCATGAACTTTCGCAGATCAGGCATTATGAGGGCTCCCCACCTAAATTTGAGGTAGGTGCCATCCTCCGGCAGTGTGAGCAGGACCTTGTGGCCGAATATCAGAAAATTCCGGAGGGGACCGATGCCATCCTGTCACTGGCCTGCGGCGCCGGGGTGCAAACCGTGGCCGATGCCTATGACCCGCTGCCGGTGATTCCCGGCCTTAACACCACATTTCTTGGAGCTTCCGCCAAACCCGGCAACTGGACGGAGATGTGTCAGGGTTGCGGTGATTGTGTGCTGGCCTTTACCGGCGGGATTTGCCCGGTGGCCCGTTGCTCTAAGAGCCTTTTTAACGGCCCTTGCGGGGGGTCCCAGAACGGCAGTTGTGAAGTTGATCCGGAAACTCCCTGTGCCTGGTCGCTGATTTATTACCGACTCAAAAGACAGAATAAATTGCATTTGATAAAACAGCTGTGGGTGTCCAAGGATTGGCGGCCCGCTGGATCATCAGGCCCGCGCAAGCGGGTAAGAATCGGTTTGGGTGATGGAAATAAATGAAATAGAAATACTTTCCGTGGGTGTGGATGTCGGCAGCTCAACCAGCCACCTGGTTTTTTCCAATCTGGTTCTCAGAAGAGATCCGCGTTCGATTTCCAGGCGTTTCAACATTCGCCAAAGAGACATTATCTATGAAGGCAGAATTATCAACACCCCCTTGCTGGATGACAAAACCATTGATATCATCCGGCTGACCGGCTTTTTCAAGAAAGAATACAAGCGTGCCGGCATTGATCCGGCTGATATCAAGACGGGGGCGGTGATTGTTACGGGGGAGTCCGCCCGCAAAAAAAATGCCAGGCAGATCGCTGAGGCGCTGTCCAGTGACGCCGGTAAATTTGTGGCGGCCACGGCCGGACCCAATTTCGAAAGTCTGCTCGCCGCCATGGGGTCAGGGGCGGCCGCGCGTTCAAAAAATGGCAGGAAAACCATACTATCGTGTGATGTCGGCGGCGGGACCTCCAACCTTGCCATTTCAAGTAATGGGCATATCCTGTCGACCAGCTGTATTGCTGTGGGAGGCCGATCGCTGGGCATTGATTCTAAAGGTAAAATATGGCGGATCGACGAGCCGGCGGCCATGGTGATGCAAGATCTTGGTTTGAACCGTAAAATCGGGGGGCGAATTTCCAGGCGTGATACTGAACGTGTTGCCGCAAAATTCGCCGAAGTATTATTTGAAGTCATGACCGGCCCGGCAACATCGACTTTAGCCCGCAAGCTCATGCTGACGGCTGACCTGGATTTTCCCAGCCACATTGATGAATATGCATTTTCAGGCGGTGTTGCTGAACTGATGTACGGAGGGGTGAACAATTTTGACGATATCGGGCATATCCTGGCCGATAAAATTAAATTGATGACACCTGAATTAGCCGCGCCTGTCATCGAAGTGCCGAATAAAATCAGAGCGACCGTTATTGGCGCCGGCGCCTATTCGTTATCAATTTCCGGATCTTCGGGTTTCAGCGATAACACGATATCCTTTCCGATCAGAAATGTTCCCGTCATACGTGTAGATGTCGAGCATTCCAGGTTGAGCCCTGAACATGTGATTGCGCAGGTAAAGGCCGCCTTCCGGCGCTTTGATATCGATGAGGGGCAGGAGGTCGTTGCGCTGTACTTCAACGATCCGGTCAAGGTTTTTTATCCCCAGCTGGAATTGTTCGCCAAATCCATTGAGCAGGCGCTTCCCAACACCATTAAAAACAAACTGCCGCTCATCCTGGTTTTTGAAAAAGATATTGCCTGCAGCGTGGGAAATGTTATTCGCCGTGAAACACAGTTGAAAACAAACCTGCTTTCCATTGACGAGCTGAAGCTAAAGGAAGGCGATTGGATTGATATCGGGCAGCCCCTGGTGGCCGGGCAGGTGTACCCGGTGACGGTCAAGTCCCTTGTTTTCCATGGGGGGATGGATGCTTAACCTTAATGCTTGCCCAGCAACTGCTGCTGGATCCGCCGGCTGATGCTCCGGGCTGCCTGGAGGGTTTCTTCAATAAGGGTCTGCATCTTTTTTTCATCCAGGTTGGCTTTAAACCCAACGGCCCAGATGGCGGATTGCAGTTGGCCCAAATCCGTCAGCGGTGAAGCGACGGCCCGAACGCCGATAATATATTCCTCGTTATCCACAGCGTAACCGTGCTGCCGCACATGCGCCAATTCATTAAAATATGAGTCCCCATCGACTATGGAATTGTCCGTAAACCGGGGCAGCCCCTTTGATTTGACAATCTTGGCCGCCTGTTCTTCCGGCATGGAAGCCAGAAAGACCTTGCCCACCGCTCCGGCAAGCAACGGGACGGTTGAACCCACCGGGGCGGTGATATGAAGATCCTGTCTCGATTCCACGATGTCCAGGATGGTTACCTGGTCCCAGTTTAGGATGCCGATAAAAACCGATGTCCGGGTTTTTTCCATCAATCTTTCGGTGACCGGCCGGGCCGCAGTTTCCAGATCAATCCGGGAATAGGCTGATCGGCCGATTTCCAGCAGCGTGAAACCCAGCTTGTATTTTTTGGTCAGCGGGTCTCGCATAACGGCGCCCAGCTCTTCCAGGGCCGAAGTCATGCCATGGACCGTGCTTTTGGCCATTTTGAGTTTCTTTGCCAGGTCGCTCACTCCCATGCCGTTTCTGGATGCTGAAATGGCACTGAGAATGGCAAAGGCCTTTTTCACCGAAGGGGCGCTATATTTTTTCATGCTCACCTGTTGTTCGCTATAATAAACTTTTTTGCAGGATATAACCTGGCGCGGTGTTTGTCAACCATTATTTTAAATCATCTATTAAATTCAGATGTTAGCATAAAATTAAGAAAATTGATATTTTTTCTTGATTAAAAAATATTCGTTGTGATATAGATATACAGGATCAGTGAGTTCATGATAATGAACTCTATCGAAGCAAGAAAACACAAAGGAGGCGATCATGGCGACCGTAACCAAAGATGAATCAACGGCTGAAAGCCTGCGTAAAAAGCGGACCTATGGCAAGTTCAGATGCCATAACCCGAGCTGCATGGAAAGAATTCAGCCGGAAAAGGGGGCAAAGACCGCCAAATGTCCGACATGCGGCATGGAATACCGCATTTATTGGGTCAATCCCACACTGCCTCGAATTCGAGGACCGGTCTGGGATGTCAACCGGAAGCTGGCGGAAGCAAAATTAAAAGAGAAGGGAGTACAGTGATATGGCATTAAACAGGAAAATAGCTTATATCAATCTCACCACCGGTGACATCCAGATCAAACCGATTCCGCTGGAGGTCAGAAAAAAATTTTTAGGCGGGCGGGGTCTGGATGCCTATCTGCTATACAACCACACCAAAAAGGGGTGCGATCCCCTGGGACCGGGCAACACCCTTTTAATCAGTGCCGGTATCCTGACGGCCACCTGTGCTTCGGCCACAGCCAGAACGCACATCATGGCCAAATCACCATTGACCAATATGCTGGGCAGCGCAAATATGGGCGGTTTTTTCGGCCCTGAACTGGCCTGGGCCGGCTTTCATCATCTTGTTATCAAGGGCAAGGCCAAAAAGCCCGTCTACATCTATATCCACAATGGCGAGATCGAGATTCGGGATGCCGGCAATCTCTGGGGCCTGTCGGTCACCGACACCCAGTGGGCCATCCGGCGGGAGCTGGCGGATGAGGAAGTTAAAAGCTGCGTCATCGGACCGGCCGGAGAAAACCTGGTGCGGTTTGCCAACGTGATGACCGGTATTAAAAATTCCGCCGGCCGGACCGGGATGGGATGCGTGATGGGATCCAAGAATCTCAAAGCCGTGGCCGTCCGCGGTACCATGGATATACAGATCGCCCGCCCGGTGGAAGCCCTGGAAT
>JAOZPY010000029.1:0-869 GCA_029932495.1 Desulfobacterales bacterium | reverse complement strand
TGGAATACAACAAACACTTCATCGACCAGATCACCGGCGCCAAGGTCAATCAGACACAGGGAACATTGGGGACACCTTTTATCTGGGGTGCGACCAATTCCTGGGGCGGGATCAGGACCCGCAATTTTCAATACAACCAGTGCGAATATGCCGATGATATCGAGCCCGAGCGTATCGATGAGATTTGTGAAGAAACCATGGGACCCTATCATATGACAGGCTGCTTTGGCTGTCAGGTGCATTGTCGGGCCCAGTATAAAATCCCCGAAGGCCCCTTTGCAGGAAAATATGATGAGGGTCCGGAATACACCTCTTTAGGTGCCTTCGGAGCGGAGACGGATACCCCCCGGGCAGTGACGGTTCTGACCGGCAATCACCTGGTTGATCAGTTCGGGATGGACAATCTCGAAGTCGGCAGCCTGATTTCCTGGGCCATGGAACTTTACGAGCTGGGCATTATCACTGACAAACAGACCGATGGACTGGATTTGAGTTGGGGAAATGACGACGCGGTCATCGAGATGATCGAACGGATCGCTTATCGCAAAGGCTGGCTGGGTGATACCCTGGCCGATGGCGGGATTCCCGCCGCAAAAAAGATCGGCAAAAAATCTTTTGAATATCTCGTCCAGGTTAAAGGCATGAGCAACCTGCATTCGGATGAGCGGGCGACACCTGCGCTGGCACTCAATATTGCCACGGCATCCAGGGGTTCGGATCACTTGAGGAGCCGGCCGGCTATTGATCTTTATCACCTGCCGGAAGAAGTCCTGAGAAAGATTTACAGCAATCCGGTCGCCTATGACGGGCCGTTGAGCTCGGAGCACACGGAATACATCGGCAAACCGTGGCAGGTTTTCTGGCAGGAA
>JAOZPY010000347.1 GCA_029932495.1 Desulfobacterales bacterium | reverse complement strand
GTCAATGATCTGGGGCATGCCGCCGCCGACTGCATGGCCCGGGCCATTATCCACGGCATCTTAAATGCCCGCAGCCTGGCAGGTATGACCGCTTTTTGTGACCTGGAAAATTTTTAAAAATTGCGAAAGCGGTCCAAAACAAACACAAAAAAGGAGGGACCATGAAAAAACTGCTGTTTATCATTCTATCACTGACGCTGCTTGTTCCGGTTGCGGGGGTCCTGGCCGCAACACCCCAGCACGGCGGCAACCTGGTGGTCTGCCAGCCGGCCGAACCCCCCGGCCTGGACCCCACAGCCAACACGGCCGCAGCCATTGACCGAGTTGTTTTTGCCAACATCTATGAAGGGTTGATTAAAGTCGAGCGCACCGGCAAATTTATCCCCGGCCTGGCCACACGCTGGGAAGTCTCTCCGGGCGGAAAAATCTACACCTTTCACTTGCGCAAGGGGGTTACCTTTCACAACGGCGAACCTTTCAACGCCACGGTGGCCAAATGGAATCTGGAGCGGGCCACGGCCCCGAACACGGTCAATGCCCATCCCGAGTATTTCCGCGGCATCGGCAAGATCGAGACCCCGGATGATTATACCCTGGTGCTGTATCTCAAAAATGTGGATGCCCTGTTTATCCCGCACATGGCCGAAGGTGATGCCGTCATGCTGCCGATGAAAGGCTATGAAACCGCCAAATCCAACCCCATCGGCACCGGTCCGTTTCAGTTTGTCAAATGGGTGCGCGGCGACCGGGTGGAGATGACCCGCTACGATGGGTACTGGAACCCCGCCCTGCCCTACCTGGACAATGTCACTTTCAAATTCATCGGCGACCCCAGCGCCCAGATCGCGGCGTTAAAAGCCGGTGACATCGATGTACTCGGGGGCATCGCCGCCCCTGAGTCCGCCATGGAAATATCCAAGGACAAACGCTTCAAGGTCTTTTCCGGCACCACCACCGGGGAAGTCATTATGTCCACCAACAACAAGGCCAAACCTTTTGACAACAAGCTGGTGCGCCAGGCCATGGCCTATGCCATCGACCGCCAGGAAATCATTGACCTGGTAATGTTCGGCTTCGGCACCCCCATCGGCTCCCACTGGTCGCCGTCAACCCCCTACTACGTCGATCTGACCGGCATGTTCCCGCATAATCCCCAAAAAGCCAGGGAGCTGCTGACCAAAGCCGGCTACCCCAACGGCTTCGAAGCCACCATCAAACTGCCGGCCATCTATTCATATTCGCGCAGGGCCGGAGAAGTAATCGCCGACCAGTTTCGCAGGGTGGGCATCAAGCTGAACATCGAAATCGTGGAATGGGGCCAGTGGATCGAGCGCATTTTCAAGAAAAAAGAATACCAACTGACCATGATCGGCCACGTGGAAGCTTGGGACATCGGCATCTATGCCAACCCCAATTACTACTTTCAGTACGACTCCCAGAAATTCCGCGATGCCTATGCCAAGGCGCTGAAAGCTCCCAACGAAGAAGAAAAGGCCAAATGGTTCGGCGAATGCCAGAAAATCATTGCCGAGGATGCCGTCAACGGATATCTGTTTTCCGCCCCCAGCCTGCCGGCGATGAAAGCCGCCGTCATGAACTGGTGGGAGAACTATCCCACCATCGCCCTGGACTGTACCGAGGTCTGGTGGAAAAAATAGAACAGGTTCAGAGTTCAGCATTCCGAGTACTGGATTCTGAATTCAGATATTGTAAGCTTTGGACCCTGAATGCTGAACATTGAAACGAGCTATCCGGGCAGCGCTGCATATTTTGCACGCTGCCCGCAAACTTTGTCATGGCCCGATATATCATCAAAAAGCTGATCACCCTTATCCTGCTGCTGGCCCTGGTCTCCATTGCCGTTTTTTCCGTGCTCTATGTGCTTCCGGGAGATCCCGCCCAGATCATTCTGGGCATCAACGCCACCCCGCAGACCCTGGCCAACCTGCGCGCTGAACTGGGCCTGGACCAGTCCTTTGCCGCCCAGTACGGACAGTGGATTGCCAATCTTCTGTCCGGCCGGGGCAACTGGTCGATCAACTACGACATGCCGGTCTATGACCTGATTGCCAGCCGTCTGGCGGTAACCGGGCCCCTGGCGCTGATGGCCATGATTATTGCCGTTGTCCTGTCGCTGCCCTTCGGCATTTACGCGGCCCGTAAGCAGAATCGACCGGCCGACGTGTCGATCATGTTTTTTACCCAGATCGGGCTGGCCATCCCGGAGTTCTGGCTGGGAATCCTGCTGATTCTGCTGCTGTCGGTAAAGCTTGGCTGGTTTTCCGCCGGCGGGTTTCCCGGCTGGTCAGCCGACTTTCTGGGATCCATCAAGGCCTTGCTGCTGCCGGCCTTTGCCCTGGGGGTCATCCGAGCTTCGATTCTGACCCGCCTGACCCGTTCGTCCATGCTCGAGGTTCTGCGCGAAGATTACGTTCGCACCGCTCGGGCCAAGGGACTGAAAGAGCGCACCGTCGTCTACGTGCATGCCCTGCGCAATGCCCTCATTCCGGTGCTGACCATCATGGGCCTGCAACTGGGCCAACTGATGGCCGGTGCGATCATTATCGAAAACGTTTACTACCTGCCGGGGCTGGGCCGGCTGGTTTTCCAGGCCATCGGGCAGCGGGACCTGCCCGTGGTCCGGGATATTGTGCTGTTTATGGCCGCTGCGGTGGTCATGGTCAATTTTATCGTGGATCTCACCTATGCTTCCCTGGATCCACGGATACGGGTGAAGTGACGGCGCTGCGCGCCAGGTTAATAAGGTTAAAGGACAAAGGCAAAAGGATATTAAGGCAGGCTCGGGGTTCAAGGTGAAAGGGACAGGTGCGGGGTTCAAGGTTCAGGGTGCAAGGTAAAGGATAAAAAAATGGGGAAATGGGAAGACGAAAGTCTGCATAATGAAACGGTTTTTTGGCAATAAGAATTTTACGGTCGGATTCATTCTGTCGGCCATTGTGGTCATCGTGGCGTTGGTCAGTTTGACGTGGACCCCCTACGACGGCAATAAAATGAGCGCGCGGGAACGGCTCCAGGGGCCCTCATGGCATCATCCGCTGGGCACGGACCAGTACGGCCGGGATACGCTTTCCAGGGTCATGGTGGGGGCGGTAAACTCCATTATCGTGGGGCTGGTGACAGTGGCCATTGGTTTGAGTGCCGGCGTGCTGCTCGGACTGGCCGCTGCCTATTACGGCAAACTGGTGGACGAGTCCATCATGCGCTTTTCCGACTTTCTGTTCGGATTTCCTGCCGTGCTGACAGCCATTTTGATCACTTCGATCCTTGGACCGTCCATGATCAATGCCATGCTGGCCATCGGGATATTCTATATCCCGGTGTTTGCCCGGCTCACCCGCGCAGTGGCCATGACCGTCTGGGAGCGAGAGTTTATTGCCGCCGCCCGGGCCTGCGGTATCAGCGAATGGGTGATCACCTGGCGGCATGTGATGCCGAATATTCTGTCACCGCTGCTGATCCAGGGAACGATTCAATTCGCGGTGGCCATCCTGGCCGAAGCCGGCCTGAGCTACCTGGGCCTGGGCACCCAGCCGCCTGCCGCCTCCTGGGGCCGAATGCTCAATGAAGCCCAGACATTTATGTCCATGTCACCCTGGATGGCCATCTTTCCCGGACTGGCCATCGCCTGGGCGGTGCTGGGGTTTAACCTGCTGGGCGACGGGCTGCGGGATACGCTGGATCCTAAAATGGTCAGAGCCAGGTAAAAGATAAGGTACGGGGTACAAGGTGCAAGGTTCAAGGTGCTACACTGAGGCTATTGCGTGGTCCCCTTGAACTGCAGAACCGCAGAACAAGGAACCGCAGAATGTCGAAGTGATGAATTTTGTCTTTGATCCAAATACTTCTGCGGTTCGAAATTCCTTGTTCGATATTCGATATTCATTTTAATT
>JAOZPY010000346.1 GCA_029932495.1 Desulfobacterales bacterium | reverse complement strand
TTGTCCGTTGTCTGTTGCCCGTCGTCAGTTGCAAAAAAAGGTAACTGATCTATTTTAATAAAGTTGGAGCCGGTTGTTCAATTAAAGTGACATCCTTCCATTCGGGCTGCTGGAAAACCGGTTCTTTTGATATAAACGCGAGATATAGGTTGCTTTGACATAAATAGTCAAGGCCTATAGTAAATCATCCCCGCCTTAAAAGGCGGGGCATTTTGAAAAGCGTGGAGGGGGATTGCATCCCCCTTACCCCCGCTCCGCATTCATCCCCGCCATAAATGGCGGGGTATTCTGCGGGTTTTTCATAAAATATATCAAACATTAAACAATGCACAACGGACAATCAACCACGGACAGCGACTCAGTGGCATTTTAATTTTTAATATATCTCAAGAGTAGAACAATTTATGAACAACAAGAAACGCAAAATAAGCGCCCTGGGACTTTGTTCCGGCGGGCTCGACAGCATGCTGGCGGGTTTGGTATTGCGCGGGCAGGGTGTCGATGTGCACTGGATTACCTTTGAAACGCCGTTTTTTAACGCCGCCAAGGCCCGCAGGGCATCGAAAATGACGGCCATCCCCTTGATGGTCAGGCCCATCTTTGATGTTTACCTGAAAATGCTGCGCAACCCCCCGGCCGGCTATGGCAAGGCCATGAATCCCTGCCGGGACTGCCACGCGTTGATGTTCAAATTGGCCGGTGAAATCATGCGCCAGGAGGGATTTAACTTTCTTTTCAGCGGTGAGGTTCTCGGCCAGCGGCCATTGTCCCAGAACAAGGGGGCTTTACGCTACGTGGAAAAACATTCCGGGTTTGCCGGATATATTCTGCGCCCCCTGAGCGCACAAATTCTGCCCGCCACCATCCCGGAAGAAAAAGGCTGGGTCGACCGCGACCTTCTGCTGGACATTGAGGGCCGCTCCCGCAAGCGCCAGATGCAGCTGGCGCAACAGTTCGGCATCACGGACTATCCCTCTCCAGCCGGCGGATGTCTGCTCACCGATAAGGGGTTTTCGACCCGCCTGCGGGACCTGTTCGCCCATCAGGACGACTGCACCGAAAACGAACTTCATCTTCTCAAATACGGCCGGCATTTCCGCCTGAACCCGGAGGCCAAGCTGATTGTCGGCCGCACCCAGCGCGACAATGAACATATCCTCAAATACCACAACCCGGCCACCGACACCGTCATTGATGTCAAAGACTATCCGGGTCCCACGGCCCTGATTCCCGGCGGGGCACCGGATAATTCCATTCTGCTGGGCGCCTCGATCTGCGCCGGGTACAGCAAATCTCCCAAATTATCTCCGGTGGACGTGGTGATCCAAGCCGGTAAAAAGCAAAAAATTATCAAGGTGATCGCCATCCAGCCCGACGATGTGCGAAAATTGATGATCACCTAAAACAAATGCGATCGTTCATGGCCCCATGCTGCGCGCCCGCAACTGCCCGCAGGCCGCCGAAATATCCTCTCCCTTGCTGCGGCGGATGATCACCGTGTAATTTTTTGCGAACAAAACATCATAAAAGGCCTGTATCACAGCCTCTGCCGGTCGTTGAAAATCAGAGCTTTCATGAATATTAAAGGGGATAAGGTTGATTTTACAGCGGATCGGCTGCAGCAATCGGGCCAGGCGCCGGGCGTCATCAATGGAATCATTGACGTCCTTGATTAGAATATATTCGAAAGTGATTCGGCGACCGGCGGGCAGCGGAAAATGCCGGCAGGCCCCCAGCAGTTCTTCCAGCGGATACTTGCGGTTGATGGGCATCAGCCGGCTGCGGGTTTCATTATCCGTGGCATTCAGCGACACGGCCAGGTTGACCCGGCTGTCGCGGCCCAGATCGGCCATCCGCGGTACCAGCCCGGCGGTGGAAACCGTCACCCGGCGGCCGGCAAATCGCAGGCCACGGTCATTGTCGGTGATCACCTTCAAAGCGCTGATGAGATTTTTATAGTTGGCCAGGGGTTCGCCCATGCCCATAAAAACGATATTGCGCAGCCGCCCGGGATCATCGAGCCGTCGCTGGATGTCGCGCACCTGGGCGATAATCTCCCCGCGCGTCAGGTTACGCTCAAGACCGCCGGCGGCCGTCATACAGAACCGGCACCCCTGGGCGCAGCCCGCCTGGCTCGACACGCACAGGGTGTCGTGGTCCCTTTCGGGGATCAGGACACTCTCAATGTATCGGCCGTCACGAAGCTTAAAGAGGTACTTGCGTGAACCGTCCCGGGAGGTTTCAATCCTTTCCACGCCCAGCCGCCCGATTATAAAATGCTGTGCCAGCAAGGTTCGGATGCCTTTGGCCAGATCGCTCATGACACCAAAATCGTCGGTCTGGCGCAGATAGATCCATTTTAAAATCTGGTCGGCACGGTAGGCGGCGATATCTCTGTCCGCCAGCCAGCCAACCAGCTGCTCATGGGTCATCTCCAGCAGGTCTGTTTGTTCAGGTTTTTTCATAAAATGGATGTTCCATGCTGCGGCATGATTTCATACCGGTTGGCAGAAAATAGCATGCGCCGGCCAAGTGCATGGTCTCAATCGCTGTAATTGTTATATAATTTGCTTGACATATCATCAATGAGATTATATTTTCAAGAATTTATGAGATCAGGTTGTAAAAAGCATGTTTGAAAATTTAAGCGACAAACTGGACGCCGCCTTTAAAAAGCTCAAAGGTCACGGCAAGCTGACGGAAAAAAACATCGACCAGGGCCTCAAAGAGGTCCGTATGGCACTGCTGGAGGCCGATGTCCATTTTCGCGTGGCCAAAAACTTTATTGCGGATGTTCGGCAGCGGGCCCTGGGCCAGGAGGTTCTGAAAAGTTTAACCCCTGCCCAGCAGGTCATCAAGATTGTCAATGAGGAGCTGACCGCCTTGATGGGCGCCCGGCACGAGGATTTGAACCTGTCCGGTCCGCAGCCTGTTTCTATCATGCTCGTTGGCCTGCAAGGTTCCGGCAAAACCACTACGGCTGGCAAGCTCTCGGTTTTATTGCGTAAAAAAGGGAAAAAACCCTTTCTGGTGCCGGCAGATGTGTACCGGCCGGCCGCCATCGATCAATTGAAAAAACTCGGTGAGCAGCTGGATGTCCCGGTGTTTTTTTCCAGCCAGGATATGGACCCGGTTCAAATCTGCCGGGAAGCCACCGCGATTGCCCACCGGCAGGGATGTGACACCCTGCTGCTGGACACCGCCGGGCGTCTTCACGTCGATGAAGAGCTGATGGATGAGCTGCGGCGCATTAAAGCCGCCGTCAAACCGGCGGATATCCTGCTGGTGGCCGATGCCATGACCGGCCAGGACGCGGTCAACATTGCCAAAACATTCGATGAAACCCTGGACATCGGCGGGGTGGTCCTGACGAAAATGGACGGGGATGCCCGGGGCGGTGCTGCGCTTTCCATCAAGGCCATCACCGGCAAGCCCATCAAGTTTATCGGTGTCGGCGAAAAATTAAGTCAGCTGGAACCCTTTCACCCGGATCGACTGGCATCGAGCATCCTGGGTATGGGGGATGTTCTCACACTGATCGAAAAGGCCCAGGAAAGCGTTGATCAGAAAAAGGCCGTCGAGCTTGAAAAGAAACTGCGAAAAAACCAGTTTACCCTTGAAGATTTTCGCGATCAGATGCGCCAGATACGCAAGATGGGCTCCCTGGGGGACATCATGAAAATGATCCCCGGGATGGGAAAACTTAAACAGCTGAAAAACCTGGAGATGGACGAAACCGAATTGGTACGGATTGAAGCCATCATCAATTCCATGACACCCCGGGAACGGCGGCAGCATACCATCATTAACGGAAGCCGCCGCAGACGAATTGCCCGGGGCAGCGGAACGCAGGTACAGGATGTCAACCGGCTTTTGAAAAATTACAGCCAATTGCTGAAAATGCTCAAAAAGCT
>JAOZPY010000345.1 GCA_029932495.1 Desulfobacterales bacterium | reverse complement strand
GCTGGGAGGCTAAATGAGTTCGGAATAAAGGAGGAATTTCATGCCGCTGGCGTTTGAATCCCTGAGCCACGGGACCATTGCCTTTGGATTTTTCAACATTGAATCCGACATGTTGCTGTGCGACCGCTGTTTTTTGTTTGCCGACGACTTTTGCTGTCATGTCGGGGATCTTGCTTAAAATTGCGGGCGTAAGGCCTGCCGGGAATTCTGGCAGGCGCAGCTTATCGAGTCTCCGGAAGCCATTGGGGACCTGATGGGTGCCATTCACGGCGTGCGTTTTACCGGGTTTATCGGTGAACTCTATCGCCGGTTTCCATTTCCCGACCGGCCTGAAGACTTCAAACAAAACCCGGAAGGATTTAAAACCCGGCTCGTGGTCGAACAATTGATTGCCGGCTACGCCAGGCTGCACAAAATTTGTGTTGCGGTACCTGCCGGCGGGCTGGAAATTGACTTGGGCGGCTACCACTTCAGCCGCGACCAGTTCCAGCGGCTGATCAAGTATATTTGGCGCGGCGGGTATCCGCGCTGGAAAGATGAGATCCGGCCCACTTACGTGACGGAAATGAAAGCCAAAATCATGCACCATCGCCGGGGGCTGTTTGAAGACATGGATTTTGAAGAAGATGAAGGGGTTTAAAAAATGATCACTGCTGGAATCGATTGCGGCGCCCGCAACACCAAGGCCATTGTCATTCGGAACTCAAAGATTATCGGCCGGGGCATGGTCCAGACCGGTTTCGATCAACGGCAGGCGGTTGAAGCGTCCCTGGCAAAAGCGGTTGCCGCGGCCGGGATCACCCGGGATGACATCCGGCGTCTCAGCGGCACTGGTGCCGGTAAGCTTGCTGCTGCGATGCCCGCTGAACCAATCGATGAAATCCCGGCCATGACCCGGGGTGCCCGATATTTTTTTCCCAATGCCCGCACGGTGGTCGATGTGGGGGCGGAAGAGGGGCGGGCGGCGAAAATAGATGCTCAAGGCAAGCCAGTGGATTTTGTCGTCAATGAGAGATGTGCGGCCGGCGCCGGCACTTTTATTGAAACCATGGCCCGGGCCCTGGAGGTCAGTATCGAGCAGATGGGATCGCTGAGCCTGCAATCGGATAGAAAAATCCCCATGAACGCCCAGTGCGTGATTTTTGCCGAATCCGAAGTTGTCAGCCTGATTCATGCCAAAACATCCAGGGCCGACATCAGCCGAGCCATTCACGACGCCATGGCCGGCCGCATTGCATCGCTAATCCGTCAAATCGGGGTTAACCAGGACGTGGTTCTGCTCGGCGGGGTGGGATACAACCTCGGATTTATCACTGCCCTGCAGCGGGAGTTGAAAGTGCCAACGGTGCACATTCCGGATATGCCGGAATACGGGGCCGCGGTTGGTGCGGCGGTGGTGGCCGCCGACAAGAGTTGACGCGGAAAAATGCAGTGAGGAAACGCAAATGGCGGATGGACGAAAAAAAGAGTTCTGGCGCTGGCCCGAGTCCAGCTGGAAAGATCCGAACCTGAACTGGCAGGATGCCAAGTATGTCACAGTCGGAATCGATGTAGGGTCTGTCAGTTCTCAAGCTGTCATCATGGCCGACGGGCAGATTTATGCTTACGGCAATCTGCGCACCGGCTGGAACAGCCCCGACAGCGCGAGCAATACGCTGCAATTCGCTCTGCAAGCCACAGATTTGAAAGAAGAGCGCCTGGATTACTGCGTGGGTACCGGCTACGGCCGCGTCAATATCCCCTTTGCGGATCGTTGCCTTACCGAGATCGCCTGTCATGCCCGGGGCGCCAATTTTATTTATGGTCCGCAGGTGCGCACCGTACTGGACGTCGGCGGCCAAGACATCAAGGTTCTTCGGTGTGATGAAAAAGGCAGGGTCAGCAACTTCATCATGAACGATAAATGTGCGGCCGGCACCGGCCGGGGTATGGAAGTCTTTGCCGACCTGCTGGGCATCCCCATCGATGAAATCGGCGATCGCTCTTTTCAGTATGAAGGCCAGGAACCCGAAGCGGTTTCCAATCTTTGCGTGGTGTATGCCAAATCCGAAGCCACCGGACTGCTGCGAAAAGGCTGGCCCCTGGAGCGGGTGCTGGCAGCCTATTGCAGGGCCATGACCGATCGTATTTATTCACTGGTGCAGCGGCTCGGTGTAGAACGCGAAATTGCCGTCACCGGCGGGATGGCCAAAAATCGGGGCGTCATGGATCGACTGATGGCCAGAATCGGCCTCGAACGCCTGCAGTCCCGATGGGATCCCCAGATCGCCGGTGCAATCGGAGCGGGTTTGTTTGCCTATGCGCTGTGCAAAAAGGGTAAAGCACGTAAAAAATAATTGGGAATGGGGAAGTGGGAAAGGCGCAGGCTAAAGGTTAAAGGCAAAAGGATAAAGGACTGTTGGGAGACACCATGAATTTGGGAGATAGAATAATTGAATTCGGAAATCGAAAACTGGAATGTGGAATATGGATACGGTCAGGTTAAACATTGACGGGCGGCCGGTTGAGGTGCCGAAGGGCACCACAATCCTGGAAGCGGCCCGCAAGGCCGATATCTATATTCCTGTTCTTTGTCACCACCCGGATCTGCCGCCGGCTGCAAACGGTAAGGGAGTCCGGGTGATTTATCAGGGGCGGCGTAAAATCGAAAATACCCGGCCCGATGAGCCCGCCCGGGCCTGCGGGCTTTGTGTGGTGGAGATTCACGGGCAAGGTGAACTGGTTTTCGCCTGCAGCAGCCCGGTTGAAAACGGCATGGTGGTGGAGACTGGCAATCCGCGCGTTCAGGCCGAACGTCGGAAGAACCTGATGCCCATTATGATTCGCCATCGACATGCCTGCCTGACCTGCGCCCAGCAGGAGGGGTGCTCACTGACCCAATGCTCGTCCAACGTGCCGGAAAATGAGCGCTGCTGTGCTAGGTTCGGCCACTGTGAGTTGCAAAACGTGGCCAACCATGTGGGCATTCTGGATTCGACCCCCAAATGGGTTCCCACCGATCTTCCCGTGATTTCCGATCTGCCCCTGTTTACAAGAGATCCTAACCTGTGCGTCGGTTGTACGCGCTGTGTGAGAGCCTGCCGGGATTTAAGGGGTGTGGAAGCCATCGGGTTCGTGTATGACGAAAACAATCTGATCCAGGTGGGCAGCCTGGCACCGGACCTGGAGCAATCCGCCTGCCGGTTCTGTACGGCCTGCGTGGAAGTATGTCCCACCGGAGCTTTGATGGACAAATCCGTTGGGGTCGCCAACCGGCAACAGGATCTGTTGCCTTGCAAAAGCGCCTGTCCGGCCCACATCGATATACCCGGTTATCTGCGAATGATCGCCCGGTGCAAGATTGATGAAGCCCATGCCATCATTAGGGAAAAAGTGCCGTTTCCGGGTGTGCTGGGCCGGGTTTGCATTCACCCTTGCGAACCGGTTTGCCGGCGCGCTGAGCTCAATGAGTCCATCGCCATCTGTACCTTAAAACGCTATACGGCTGACGGTGATAGCGCACTTTGGAAAAAGCGCAGCCGGGTTGCCGATGACACCGGGAAAAAGGTGGCCGTGGTCGGGGCCGGACCGGCAGGGTTGACCGCCGCTTTTTATCTGCGCAAGCAGGGCCATGGGGTCTGTGTGTTTGATGCCAACCGCAAGGCCGGCGGCATGATGCGTTACGGCATTCCAAGCTACCGACTGCCCCGGCAAGTGCTGGACAAGGAGATCAATGATATTTTGGCCCTGGGCATTGATTATAAAGCCAACCAGGTCCTGGGCAGGGACTTTACCCTAGAGCAATTACAAAATGACGGTTATGATGCCGTTTTTCTGGGCGTGGGCGCTCAACAGAGCCGCCGCCTTTCCCTCCCGGGGGGCAATACACCTGAAGTGATGGGAGCAGTGGAATTTTTGCGCCGGGTGGCCGAAGGCG
Organism: Desulfobacterales bacterium; assembly: GCA_029932495.1. Lineage (GTDB taxonomy): Bacteria > Desulfobacterota > Desulfobacteria > Desulfobacterales > JAFDCJ01 > JAFDCJ01. The sequence continues at coordinate 12 of JAOZPY010000345.1, read as the reverse complement.
AGGATCTCAAAC
>JAOZPY010000344.1 GCA_029932495.1 Desulfobacterales bacterium | reverse complement strand
CCGGATTCCGTATCAATACAATGAACCGAGAATTTTCCTAATGCCGTGACATTGACGGTAATGGTTCCGGGCGTCAATGTGATGGAATTGGCAAATGTGGTTCGCGCAACATCGCTGGTCAGTTCGCTGTTAAACTCGATGATCTGAGGATCAATCAATTCCATCATGCGGGGATGAAATACCAGGTACATGACATGCAGGTTCGCACGAAAAATTTGATAAAGAAGCCATGGAAGATACCCGATAAAACGAAGCCACAGAACAGGAAGGCCCCGGTTGATGGAGGATAAAAAGAGTAAATCTGCGGATAATAAAGCGACAATCGCACAGGAGATGACACCCAGGATAAGATGAAACCCGTCAAATTTGCCTGAAAATACAATCCATATGGTAAACATAACCAGAAAAGTCAGGAAAAAACGGGCGCCGAAGCGTTTGGGATGGTCAGGCAGGGAAGCGTCATGAGGGGGGGTGGATTGAGGCCGATCATTACGGCCGGTTGGGTGATTAACAGTATCCATTTCCTGATCCTCTTTCCCGATAGCGCAAGCTAGGTAACTGGAACAGACAGGAGCTTGTTTATCAACAGGCTGAGTATGTCAAAGCCCTGCTTGATTGTCAAGGGCTATGGAAATACGGCATATTGTTTTGCGTGCTGAATGTTTAACGGACACTGACTGATTGAAAATTACCGAGACATCATACAAACAGTGATACCAGTTCAAAACGGTTGACATCAACGAGGCCCCGGTCGGTTATTTTCAGCTCCGGTATCACGGGCAGGGCCAGAAATGAAAGGGTCATAAACGGATTTTGCAGCGTTGAACCCAGTCGGCGGGAGACGGCGATCAGCTCATCGATCCGGATGCGGATTTGATGGATCGGCTCCGGTGACATCAGCCCGGCAATCGGCAGGGCCAGGGCGGCCAGCAGGCGGCCGTCTGAAGCCGCCGCTAGTCCGCCTCCCATGTCGATCACTGCGGCCAGGGCAGCCTTCATGTCCCGGTCATTGGTTCCGGCAATGATGATGTTATGGGAATCGTGGGCCACGCTGGATGCCAGAGCACCCTTTTTCAGACCCAGCCCCTTTACAAATCCCTTGCCGACATTGCCGGTGCCGTGATGGCGTTCCACAACGGCGATTTTGAGAAGATCGCGATCCGGCCGGGCGACGGCCAAGCCATCGGACAGCGGTGTTTGTTGCACCTGTTGACCGGTAATGACCTGGTCGGCGACGATCGTGATGACCCGCATGCGGTTTGTCGCGGCTTTCACGGCAAAATCAATTTTGTCGCCGTTGACCCTGATCGAGGGGCGAACCGGCGGGGATGGCGGAACTTGAATGTCCGGGCGCATCGTCCCATTCTCGGCCACGCGGATGCCGCGGCAGTACACCTCCTCGATGACCGGTGCGGTCAGATCTGAAAAAACCACGAAATCCGCCTGTCTCCCGGGAGCCAATGCTCCCAGGTGGGTCAGGCCGAAATACTCGGCCGGATTGATGGTGGCCATCTGGATGGCCAATACCGGGTCTATGCCTCGGGTGACGGCTTCGCGCACGATGGTGTCGATATGTCCGTCATCGAGCAGATCATGGGGGTGCCGGTCATCGGTGCAAAACATCAGCCGGCGGGCGCATCCGATGTTGACAATGGGAAGCAGGTCACGCAGGTTGCGTGCGGTGCTGCCCTGACGGATCATGATATGCATGCCGGCCAGCAGTTTTTCAGTGGCCTCCCGGGCATCGGTGCATTCATGATCACTGCTGATGCCGGCGGCCAGATAGGCGTTCAGATTCTGCCCGCTCAGCCCGGGGCCGTGGCCGTCAATGGGTTTGCCGTATTGCCGGGCCACCGCCAGTTTGGCCAGAACCTGCGGGTCCCCGCCAATAACGCCCGGAAAATTCATCATTTCGCCCAAAGCGAGTACCCGTTCATGGCCCATGAGGGGCTGAAGCGCTGCAGCCGGAAGACTGGCCCCTGCGGTTTCCATGTCAGTGGCCGGTACGCATGAGGGCAGCGTGAAGTAAATGTTCATGGGTTGGCCGGCGGCGCCGGCCAGCATATAGTTGATGCCTTCCACCCCCAGCACGTTGGCGATTTCATGGGGATCCGCCACAACCGTAGTGGTGCCGTGGACCAGCACCGCCCGGGCAAACTCACTGATGCAGGCCATGGAGCTTTCAATGTGAACATGGGGATCGATAAAGCCGGGAGCCACAAAGCGGCCTTTAAGGTCGATGGTTTTTTCCGCCCGGTAGCGGCCGAATCCGACAATGCGGCCCCGGCAGACGGCAAAGCTCTGGTTGATGATTTTCCCGGCAAAAACATTGATCACCCGGGCATTGGTGATCAGAAGGTCGGCGGACTTGTCACCGCGTGCGCATTTGATCAGTTCATCAGGGCTCATGCTGGGCCTCCAGTGCGAATTTTAAATGCGATTTTGTTTACGCGGGCAATGATCGCGTCTATATCCAGCCCGGTTGGTCGACCATCGGCGACCAGAAGACTGCCGGACACCACCACATGGCTGACATCGGCTGCGCCGGCCGTATAGACCACATGCGACTGCGGGTGATAGACGGGGGTCATGTGCGGCCGATGTGCATCGACCACAATGACATCCGCCTGTTTGCCGGTTTCTATAGAACCGATTTCATGCGCCATTCCCAGGGCCGCGGCCCCATTAATGGTGGCCATTTTAACCACCGTGGCGGCGTCCATGACGGTGGGCTGCCCGCTGATCGCCTTGTGAAGCCTGGCCGCGGTGCCCATTTCATGGAAAAGATTCAGATCGTTGTTGCTGGCGCATCCGTCACTTCCCAGTCCCACGGTGATACCGGCGGCCAGCAGCGCGGGAACCGGTGCGATGCCGGCGGCCAGTTTCATATTGCTTTCCGGACAATGGGAAACCCGCGCGCCCCGCCGGGCGATGATGTCAATGTCTTTGTCGCCCAGCCAGGTGCAGTGAACCAGCAGGGTTCCGGGGTCCAGCAGGCCCAGGGAATCGAGATAGGCCACCGGCGTCAGGCCGTGGGTATCCTGGATCTGGTCAAATTCGCGCCGCGTTTCGGCGGCGTGAATTTGAAAGAGGACCCCGTTTTTTTCGGCCAGTGCTTTGGCCTGCTGCAGGGTGTTTTGGTTGCAGGTATACGGGCTGTGGCAGAAAACAGACGGTGTGATCAGCGCGGAAGCATTCAGCCGATCCTGTATGAACCTTGAGGCCACAGCGAGATTGTCCGTCGGGTCGGCAACGCCGGGAGCCGGAAAATCGATCACACCCTGGCCGACAACCGCCCGCAGGCCGGTTTCAGCCAGTGTTTCGGCCACCGTGTCTTCCATAAAATAGCCGTCGCAGCAGCAGGTGGTGCCGGCCAGCAGCATTTCAGCGGCCGCCAGCAGCGTTCCCCAGCGGACGGTCTCCGGGTTGAGATACCGGGCCTCGGCCGGAAAGATGTGCTCATTGAGCCAGACATCCAGTGCCATGTCATCTGCCAGCCCCCGGAACAGGGTCATGGGCAGGTGGGTATGGGCGTTGATCAGGCCCGGCATGATGATGCCCCCGGCCGCATCGATGGTTTTGGCGGCCCGGGGCGGGGGGCGGTCATCGGTTTTTGCGGCGACCAGTGCCAGCCGGTCTTTGCGAATGCCGACAATCCCGTTTTCAATAATGTCAAAAGACGGGTTGACGGTCAGGATGGTGCCGTTGTGAATGATAAGGTCGAAGTCCATTTAAAAAAAAATACCCTCTGTGCCGCGCCGGTGGGATATTTTTATCGCTCGGGTGTGCATTTTGGGCGGATTGTCCCCCGGCGGCTAAAATTCAAAAACTCGGGCTGGCGCCCTCAAACAGTTTGAATTTTTTAACGCCGCCGGGAGGCAATCCTTGTTTCCCAAAATGCACAAGGTCGCTGATAAAAACATCCCACCGGCGCTCAGT
>JAOZPY010000343.1 GCA_029932495.1 Desulfobacterales bacterium | reverse complement strand
TAATTAAAATCATCATTCAAGAGACGGGGAATCGCCATGCAAATAAATCGACGACATTTTCTGAAGCTATCCGGGGCGTTGGCGGCAGCTCCCCTGGCAGGCAAGAAAAAAACAGCACAGGCCTCCAAACTGCCAGGGCCTTCGGCCGACAGTTACGGGTGCCTGGTGGATACGACCCTGTGTGTCGGCTGCCGTAAGTGTGAACAGGCCTGCAATGAACGCCATCACCTGCCAAAGCCCGAAGAATCCTTTGAAGAATTGACCGTACTGGAAAATGAGCGGCGCATGGATGAGACGTCTTACACCGTGGTCAACAAATACTACCCGCAACAGATCGGTTCGTTGACCTGGCGCAATCGTCCGACATTCGTCAAATTCCAGTGTATGCACTGCAATGATCCGTCCTGTGTTTCGGCCTGTATTGTGGGTGCCCTGACCAAGCAGCCCAACGGGGCGGTGATCTATGATCCCCAAAAGTGCATCGGATGTCGTTACTGCATGGTGGCCTGCCCCTTTCAGGTGCCAGCCTACGAGTATTACAACGCCCTGACGCCCCAGGTGCGAAAATGTACTTTCTGTTTCAATTATATCAAAGACGGCGGGCTGCCCGCCTGTGCTCAGGTTTGTCCACGGGAGGTCATTACTTTCGGCAAAAAATCTAAACTGCTGAGGCTGGCGCGCTGGAAGATAAAAAACAATCCCGGAAAATACGTTGATCACATTTACGGGGAACATGAAGTGGGGGGAACTTCCTGGATGTACCTGGCTGCAGAACCTTTTGAGCGCATCGGTTTTCCGAAATTGGGCACCAAGGCGCCACCCCGGCTGACCGAGGCCATCCAGCACGGGCTGTTTCAGTATTTTGCCGCACCTATCGGTCTGTTTGTGGTGCTCGGCGGCATCATGTGGGCCACGGGCTACTTGAAAGACAGCGAAAAAGGACCCGCAGAAGAGACCGAAGAGAAAGGAGGCGTCTGATGAGCATGCATCATGCTGCTGCGCCGCTTGAAGAGGAGAAGTTTTTAACGCCGGGAGTCATGGTGCTGCTGGCACTGATGGCAGTGGGACTGGCTTTTGTGATTGTGCGGTTTCTTTTCGGTATCGGCAAGGTGGCCAACCTGAACAATCAGTTTCCCTGGGGCATCTGGATTGGAATCGACGTGGCTTCCGGCGTGGCCTTGGCTGCCGGTGGGTTTACAACGGGTGCCATTGCTTATGTGTTCAATCGGGACCAGTACCATGCTGTTATCCGCCCGGCCCTGTTGACCGCTATGCTGGGTTACACCTTTGTGGTGCTGGGCTTGCTGGTGGACATTGGGCGCTACTGGAACATCACCAGTCCCATTTTCAATCACAATGGCAACTCGGTGCTGTTTGAAGTGGCCATGTGCGTGATGATTTACTTGAATGTGCTCTACATTGAGTTTATTCCCATTGTCATTGAGCGCTTCAAGGGGCGGGTGCGCCTGCCCGCTCCCCTGTCGGCCTTTAACGGTGCCGTGGAAGGCTTGCTGGCCATCGCCGACAAGATCCTCGGCAAGGTAATGTTTTTTTTCATCATTCTCGGCATTGTGCTGTCCTGCCTCCATCAATCCAGTCTCGGATCCCTGATGCTCATTGCCGCTTACAAGATCCACCCCCTGTGGTACACGCCTATTTTGCCGCTGCTGTTTTTGCTGTCCGCTTTTGCCGCCGGCTATCCCATGGTGACCTTTGAATCCATTATTGTGGCCAAGTCCTTTAATCGACCTCCGGAAATGGAGGTGCTCACACCGCTGGCCAGGTTCATGCCTCTTTTAATGGGCATTTACCTGGTATTCAAGATCGGGGACATGATTGTCCGCGGGACTTACGTCTACCTGCTGGACGGCACTTTCCAGACCAATGCTTTTGTGGTGGAAGTGCTTTTCGGCGCTATTTTACCCTTTGTGCTGCTGCTGTTCAAACGGGTGCGCCAATCCGCCGGCTGGCTGTTTTTTGCCTCCACGATCTGGGTGCTGGGCATTTTGTTAAACCGCATCAATGTTTTTGTGACCAGCTATACACCGCCCTACATGATAGAAAAATACTTCCCAGCTCTGGGGGAGGTGTTCATCACTGTGGGACTGATCGCCACGCTCATGTTTTTGTACCGGGTATTCGTGTTCATTTTCCCGGTGCTGGGAGCGCATCCCAAGAAAATGTCCACCACTTTGCTGGCCCTGTTCGCCCTTGCGGCGATTGCCGGCTTCCATGGCCGGGTCGATGCAGCTCAGAGCGTTGCTGATGCCACCAAAAAGCCGCTGGCGGCTTTTGAAGAGGCGCTACCGTCCATTGCCGATGCCCCCAAGATGCGGATTCTCAACAGCCCGGTGGTCAATCGTTACAGCGATATTTACGAACCCGTACGCTTTATGCACGGCAAGCATGCCAATGTACTGCGGGACTGCACCATTTGCCATCATCGCATGCCACGGGAAGCGGGTGACAAATACGGGGAGCCGGTGACCATGGACCTGTTGAAGAAAAGACAGGAAGTGCCGGTCAGCTGTTCAGTCTGCCACGATCGTCCATTCAATCCCAAACAGCTCAACACACCGGGACTGAAAGGAGCCTATCACCAGTTGTGCATGGACTGCCACCGCGAGGCCGAGCAGGTACCCCATATCCGCGGCCCGGTGATATACAGTGCCATGGTGCGCGGTCCCATCGCGCGTACGCTGGACACCCGGGCACCTACGGATTGCCTGGCCTGTCATGCAAAGAATGTCCCGGATCATCATCAACTGGTCAAGCTCGACGGTGATGTGGATGCCCTGGCCGTGACCGCCAATTGTCTTTCCTGCCATCCTAACGAAGGCCATGCCATTTTAAAAACCGCCCACTGGAAGTGGCAGGGACCATCACCTTACACGGTGGGCCAGGAAAAACGGATCGATATCGGCAAGCGTAGCAATACCATCAACAATTTTTGTATTAACATCAACGGCAACTGGCCACGCTGCACCAGCTGTCACATTGGCTATGGCTGGAAGGATGCTGATTTTGATTTCAACGACATGGGACGTATCGACTGTCTGGTCTGTCACGACACCACCGGGACCTATAAAAAAGCACCTCCCGGCGCCGGGTTTCCTGCAAAAAACGTGGACCTGGTAAAAGTTGCCCAAAACGTGGGACGACCCAGCCGTGCCACCTGCGGCATGAACTGCCATTTTGTGGGCGGCGGCGGAGATGCGATCAAGCACGGCGATATGAATTCCGAGCTTAAAGCGCCAACCGGAGACCATGATGTGCATATGGGTGTTGATGGCAAAGGCATGAATTTCAGGTGCCAGGATTGCCATAAAACCCGCAATCACATGATATCCGGGCGCAGTGTTTCCGTGGCGGCCGTGGAAGGAGATTTGTCCTGCGAATACTGCCACACGGACAAACCTCATATCGGAGCGCAACTGGTGGATTTTCATCTCAACCGGCACACCCAGCACGTGGCCTGCCAGACCTGCCACATTCCTGTCTATGCCAAAGCGCAACCCACCAAGGTATACTGGGACTGGTCCACAGCCGGCCAGGACATCAAACCGGGTAAGGACAAATACGGCATGCCCACGTATCTTAAAAAGAAGGGGAGTTTTCGCTGGAAAGAAGCGGTCAAACCGACCTATGCCTGGTACAACGGCACCGTCAAGCGTTACCTGCTGGGAGATCGCATCAACGAGGGGGGCGTCACCGATTTAACCCATCCGGTGGGCAGCTTGGAAGATCCGGCCGCCAGGATTTACCCCTTTAAAATTCATTCCGGCAAACAGATCAGCGATGCCGTTTATAAATATCTGATTGCACCCAAACTGTGGGGAGGATTCTGGAAAAATTGGGACTGGGACAAGGCTGCCGAAGAAGGCATGCAGGCGGCCGGGTTGAAGTACAGCGGAAAGTACGAGTTTGTCGAAACCCGGATGTACTGGG
>JAOZPY010000342.1 GCA_029932495.1 Desulfobacterales bacterium | reverse complement strand
TCCACCCAGTTGCGGCCGGTTCGGCTCGCCGAGAACACCACTTCATAGGTGCCATTGTCATCCAGGCGGATTTTCGGCGAATAGATGGCCGGCAGGCTGGTGCCGTGCTGATGAACCCTGGCCGGATAGAAAACAAATCCCCAGTAACGGACATGATTCGGTCGCCCCCTGAAAATCACCGGTTTGCCCGGTGAAATACGTACGGGCGTGAATGCGCTGAAGTTAATCGCTTTTGGCTGGGGCCAGGGGCCGTATTTCATAATGAAAAGCCGGGGCAGCACTTCCGGATGACCCGGAACCACCGACAGCCAATAGGGTTTTTTTGCCCGGTGCAGGTTCACCAAGCGCCGGGGCCAGTGCAAATAGACCCCAAAAATGATCCCGGCCAGCACCAGATCCAGCACAATCATCCAAATCCAGTTCGTCATCGCGGCGTCCATATCGCCCAACTTTCCACCTTGCTCATCCGGCTTCTAATCATTTTCAGGATCCGCATCGGCCAGTCTTATCTCCCGGTTGTAACCGGTGTAGTATATGTTGCGGGCGATAAAAGAGGATTCCCTGTCCCCGAGGGACCCCAGCAGTTCGGCTTTCAGTCTATGAAGGCTGCGCCGCAACGCCGGTTCAGGCTCCGCTGCCAGGGCCATATCCGTAAACTGCAGGGCCATCTGGGCGCGACCCTCGGATTGCAATTGGTGCGCATGGACCGCCATTTTTTCTGCGCCGACCAGGCCAGTCACCTCCCGGGCGATCTCACTTTTTTTGGGGGCAAACAAATTGGATGGATTCCCATCGTACCAACCGGTGTACTGACGCAAAATTCCGTGGATCACAAAGGTGGGGCAGCCATAACGGGGCACAAGATAATCCTTTTGCGACCATTCCGGCAAAAATTCAATGTCATGCAATATGTCTTCATAACCCATGCCGGCATTGAGCCGCTTGACGACTTCATCGTGCAGATATCGCAATGCCGAAGAGACTGTCAGGCAGATTTTGCGGATTCTATCTCGCCCCTGCAACACCGGGCCATGCCCGGGGATGAGAATCTCCGGTTGTTTAGCGACAATCGCCTCAAGCCCTTCGGCCCATTCCAGGGTATAACGCTGGACCTTGAACGGGTTGCCAACATTGGGAAAGGTCCAGATGAGCAGATCCCCGGAAAAAACAGCCTTTTTTTCGGGCACCCAGACCCACAGGTGGTCATCGGTTTCCCCCTCGGCGTGGTAAGCATGAAAATCAATGCCGCCGACCCGGGTGCTCAGGTTGCCATCAAAGGTAATATCCGGATTGCGGTCCGGCAGGGGAAAAGCGGAAATTCCTTCGGGAACAGCAAACTGCTCCCGGTTGATGTGATCGTTGAAGCCCTGCAGCATGCGATAACGGTTGAAGCGCTTTAAAATGTTGCGCTGGGCAATCACCCGCGGCGGTGGGCCGCCCTGTTTCTCATTGTACTCGAATAGCGGATTCAGGCAAAAAGCGTGATCGGCGTGCCCATGGGTTAAAAAAATGGTGTGCACCGGTGCCCCGAAGGTATTGTGTAAGCGCTTGATCGTTTTAGCGATAAAAGGTCCCATGGGCACGTCCACCACAACCAGGCCCTGTTCTGTTTCAACCACCCCCATGTTTCCATAGGAAGGTATCATCCAAATCCCATCACCCGGGTTTTGCGGATCGTCTTTTTCTTCAAATTTCAAATCCAGCAGGGGGGCGCGTTTAACATTGCCGGCCGATGGGGTTTTTGAAAGATTCATTAATTGCTACTCCTCTCGTATTTCCGGTTGTATTGCATGTATTCAATATTGCTCTATTTTATAAGCACCCATCAAAAATGATGCCCCGTAAAAAGCAGACTAGAAAATAACCCGTTCATCTTGGGCGTCGAACAGGTGGCCCAAATTCATCAATACACTAAAATCGTGAGTTTGCCCTATCTGCATGGCAATCAAGGGGTCCAGCCGCGCAACCAGCCGTTGGCCGTTTGCCTCAAGGTGAACCAGTTGCTCGGATCCCAGGGGTTCCACAAGTCTTATGCGGGCCCGGAATGTTGTCCGGGCGACTGAAAGGGTGCTGCTATCCGCCTTGCGAATGTGTTCGGGCCTGAGCCCCAGAATGATATCCTTGTTTACATAGCTGTGAAGCGCGCGCGTTTTTTCTCCTGCAATCTCTAAATCCATCGCCTTAGAAGAAAAATAAAATTTGTCCTTATCCGGCCGAATCGTACCCCTAAAAAAATTCATCGCCGGTGAGCCGATAAAGCCCGCAACGAATAGATTTAGCGGCTGGCTGTAAACTTCTTGGGGTGTGCCGACCTGCTGAATCAAACCATCGCGCATAATTACCAGACGGGTTCCCATGGTCATGGCCTCCATCTGGTCGTGGGTAACATAAATGCTGGTCGTCTTGAGGCGTTGGTGCAAATCCATCAACTCGGTGCGCATGCTTACGCGCAGCTTGGCATCCAGATTGGAAAGCGGCTCATCAAAGAGAAAAACTTTGGGATTGCGGATAATGGCACGCCCTAGGGCGGCTCGTTGCTTTTGACCTCCGGATAATTCATTGGGATAACGCTGCAGCAAATTATCAATGCCCAACAGTTCAGCCGTTTTTTGAACTTTTTCTTTGATTTGGACCCGGGGCAACTTGCGAAGTTGAAGACAAAATGCCAGGTTGTCAAAGACCTTTTTGTGGGGGTACAGGGCATAATTCTGAAATACCATTGCAATATCACGCTTTTTGGGCGGCACATGGATGATGGACTTTCCGTCAATCAGTATTTCTCCCGAACTTGGGTTTTCAAGGCCGGCCACAATCCGCAGCAAGGTGGTTTTGCCGCAACCCGACGGTCCGACCAGGATCAAAAACTCCCCATCCCCAATATCCAGCGTGAAATCCTTAACCGCCGTAACATCACCAAAAAGTTTGCATACTTTTTCAATTCTGACTTGCGCCATGAAAATACTTTGCTCACATTTTCTCGAATTAAACGGTTAAACGACAAACCCCGGCCGCGATTATTTCCTGCCACCCAGGGCAATGCCCTGCCGGAAGTATTTCTGATTGGCAAGGGTGAACACAATTACCGGCACGGTGATCAGGATCGCGGCGGCCGAAAGGGGCCCGAAATCCAGCTGGTTGTCTGCGAGAAACCCGTAAATCATCACGGGCAGTGTTTTCGTCTTGTAGCCGGAAAGTACCAGCGGAAACAGAAAGATATTCCATGTCCAGATAAAGCCCAGTGTACAAATTGTTATGATACCGCCCTTGACCAGTGGAACCACAATGCGCACGAACGTGCCCAGCCGGGAACAGCCGTCCAGCCAGGCTGCTTCTTCAATTTCAACAGGAATATCCTCAAAAAATCCCAGCATCAGCCAGATCGTAACCGGTATCATGAATGTCAGGTTGGAAAGCACCAGGCCGATATAGGTGTCATATAATCCCAGTTGTTTAAAGATGATGTACCAGGGCAGCAGCAGCACGATCCATGGCGCCATCTGGAAAAACAGAATAGTAAATGAGAGCCATTTTTGGCGATTGCGCGCAATGATGTAGGCTGCCGGCAGAGCAACAATCAAATTGGCCGCCAGTGTAAGAACCGCCACAACTATCGAATTGACCATGCTCAACATGAATCCGCTTTCCTGGAGCACCTCGCGGTAATTGTCCAGAATCGGACTGAAAAAAAACCGGGGCGGAATGGATCCAGCATCAACCGCATCCATCAAGGAGGTGCGAATGACCCAGTAAAAGGGAAAACAGAAGACGCCGACAATAATGATCAGACTTGAATAAAAAAATATTTTCGAGCCGATTGTTTTGCAGCTTTTCCAATGCATGCCTAATAGCTCCATCTTCTTTGTCGATAGCGAAACAATGCCAGGGAAATGGCTAAAATAATAAACGCAAGGAATATGCCAGCCTTGAATATGGCTTTATTACGGCTCTT
>JAOZPY010000341.1 GCA_029932495.1 Desulfobacterales bacterium | reverse complement strand
TAATGGGCTTCAGGGTATTCATTTAACCAAACAATGTCAAGCGAAACCCACGGGATCCCATGGGAAACCCGGCAAAATTGCGACGCCCAAACAAGTAAACCTTAATGTTGCAAAAGTCGGAGGGCTTCAGAGCCAAGGCGTCAAGGGTGAAGCTGTAGTCTGCTACTGCGAACCCCCTTGACAACGCAGGATCTGAAGTCCTCCGGCTTTCCTGTAAGGTAAACAACATGGCAAAAAAGACCCGATCCTTTGAATTCACATGGGGTGCTATCCACAGCATGCTGTTTACACTTGAATAGCGTTTGGAATGAGCGATCATTCGATAGTGTTTGCCATGTTGTTTATGCAACGTTAAGGTAAAATTTGTAATCACCAATGCATTCCCTCTTTGACAACTACCGGTCTTTTTTATTATGCTTATAAATAAGACAAACCATACAATGGGAGTATTTTCAGGTTGAAAAAAAAACTGCTGCTGACGGTTACGGCACTTTTTCTTGCGATTTGCATGGCGGCGGTTATTAGCGGGTACCTGCTGTGGAGTTGGGCATACCGGCCAAACCAGCCGGGCACCACCAGCGAGATAGTGGTAACAATTCCCAAGGGACGGAGCCTCAAAGCCACCGCAGATATTCTTCAGCACCGCAGCATCATCACCAGCCCGACCAAGTTTATTATTTTTGCCCGGTTCAAGGGCTATGACAAACGCCTCAAAGCAGGAGAATATTTGCTGTCTGCGACCATGTCGCCCGCCGCTATTCTTGAAATCATGGTCAGCGGAGCCGTCAAGCTGCACAAATTGACGGTACCCGAAGGCTATACGCTCTACCAGATTGCCGGACTGGTTGAAAAGGCAGGACTCGCGAGCCAAGCTGAGTTTATAAAAGCCGCCACCGATCCGTTGCTGGTCCGCAAGCACGGTCTGACAGGCCAAACCTTTGAAGGCTACCTGTTTCCTGACACCTACTTGTTCCCTAAAAATATCAGCATGCAAAAAATCATTGCCACCATGGTCAAACGCTTCCGGTCCGTCTTTACAGCCAAATGGGAAGCCCGCAGTGCCGAGATTGGCTTGTCGGTTCACCAGGTTGTGACCCTGGCATCGATCATTGAGAAGGAAACCGGTGCACCCGGCGAGCGAGCCCTGATCTCATCGGTTTTTCACAACCGCCTGAAAAAAAGAATGCGACTTGAATCCGATCCCACGGTTATTTATGGCATAAAAAATTTTGACGGTAATTTGACCCGCAAACATCTGACCACCCGCACGCCATACAACACTTATAAAATCAGGGGACTTCCGCCCGGACCGATTGCCAACCCGGGACGCGCAGCCCTTGAGGCCGCCCTCTACCCGGCGGATACGGCCTATATCTACTTTGTCGCCAAAAAGGATCACACTCACCATTTTTCCACCAATCTCCGGGCCCACAACCGCGCGGTAAGAAAATACCAACTCAGACATAAATAGCAAAAATAACAATTTTCAAGTCGAAATTTTGACGCTTTTTGTCATCAGGCTGATATCTTTTTAGAATATTTTTTATTGTATCTATCTGTATTTTATTGGGATACTAAATCTTTAATGGTTTGGCACAAAAATTGAATACTAAAAAAATAACGCTTTGAATTAAAGCTAAAAGAACGGCTTCGCGGGTGTGCGTGCATCTTTTCTGACGGACTTCCAAGATAAAAAATTGAGAAGGCACCGCATGAGAATAACGGCATTCAGGGAAGCCCTCTTTTTATGAGATGGGGTCGCAAACTGATTAACAGCACGATCCCCGGTATCTGTCATTATACAGCTGGCAGGTATTATTGGCAATTCAGAACCGGAAGACTCTACACTCCCTGAGGGTGATGACTCGCCGGTACTGAATCCCTGGAACGCACTCATTGGGTCTTTCCGGGCAACAAAAGCAGGGTCAACCGCGACCCTGCTTTTTTTTTGTTCAAATCAGCTTCCTTCTTTCTTAAATTCAAGTTTCGCCTGAAGTTGCCGATATACATATACATCGGTCAGTGCCCTTATCGTTGGGCTTTGTATGGCAAGAATCAAACTTTTGAGGTGCCATATGGCGAAAACAGAAAACAGTTCTCTGGACAAAATCGCCCTGGTAATTATCGGCGGCGCTGCGTCCTTTCTGTATTACTACTTTGAAAAAACAATGTCGGCCGGACAGAACCTCGGACTGTATTTTACGGTCGGCATGATATTGTTGATCAGCTTTTTTACTCAGTTGCTGATTAACAGTGTCAATCGTTCCAAATCTGCCCTGCGCGAGGCCAATGAAACCCTGGAACAGAAAGTCAAACAACGCACCAGGGAACTGCGTGAATCTGAAATTAAATATCGCACCATATTTGAAAACAGCGGCGCGGCAACCCTGATTATAGAAAATGACATGACGATTTCTCTGGCCAATTCAGTCTTTGTTGAATTTTGCGGCTATGAACGCAAACAAATCGAGTTTAAAAAGACTTTTATGGATTTTCTGGATGAAAAAAGCCGCCGCAAAATTATAAACGACGAGGGTTTCTTAACCAAAGAGGAAAATATTGAATGCAAATTTATCAACAAAAATCATGGGGAAAAATATATCCTGATCAACATGGCCTCTATTCCAGGAACGGACAACAGTGTTATTTCGTTGACGGATATCTCTGAGCTCAAAGAGGCCGAACTTCAAATTTATCACCAGGCCTTTCATGATACCCTGACCAATCTGCCCAATCGCGCCCTGTTCATGGAACATCTGGGAATGGCCATCAAACGCAGAAAACGCCGCGACGAATATCATTTCGCCGTGTTATACCTGGATATCGACCGCTTCAAACTGGTCAACGATAGTCTCGGCCACAGCGTCGGTGATAATCTTTTAATCGCCTTTGCCGCCAGAATCCAGGATTCACTGCGGGAAATAGACACCCTGGCACGACTGGGCGGGGATGAATTCGTCATCCTGCTGGAGGATATTGAAGGCGGAAAATACGCCAGCCGGATTGCCGAAAGGTTGCAGCAGGAACTCAAACGCCCGTTTATGGTAAACGGCAAGGAGGTTTTTGCACCGGCCAGCTTCGGGGTGGTGATTGACACCGGAGATTACGAACTTCCCGAAGACATCATTCGCGATGCCGATGCCGCCATGTACCATGCCAAAGAAAAAGGACGTGCCCAGTTTAAAATCTTTGACAAGAAACTGCACGAAAAGGCCCTGCACCTGCTGCAGCGTGAAACCGACTTGAGAAAAGCAATTCACAGAGACGAGTTTGTCACTCACTTTCAACCCATTGTATCCCTGGAGACTGCCTCCGTCGTCGGGTTTGAAGCCCTGATCCGCTGGAACCATCCCCAGTTGGGGCTGATTTATCCGGATTCCTTTATCTCGATCGCCGAGGAAACCGGGTTGATCATTCCGATCACGCGCCTGATGGTTCATCAGGCCTGCAGCGATTTACGGCGCTGGCAGAATCAGGTCGGCGATCTTCAACAGCTAACCGTGAACGTCAACATATCCAGCAAACATTTCCTGCAACCCAGCCTGCTCGATGACATCAAAAACATCCTGCACAAAACCCACCTGCCGCCGGAGCACCTCAAGATAGAGATAACCGAAACCGCCTTGATGGAAGATGTGGATGAAACCATTCGCATGGTGCATCGTTTGCGGGATTACGGCCTGAAGATCGTCATCGATGATTTCGGCACCGGTTATTCTTCCCTGAGTTACCTGCAGCGGCTGCCCATCGACACCCTCAAGGTGGATCGCAGCTTCGTGTCCCAGATTCAAAGCCGCCCGGACGGAAATCGCAACATCGTGGAGGCCATTATTTCCCTTGCCCATCGGCTGGACATGGTTGTGGTGGCCGAGGGGGTTGAAACCATTGAGCAGCGTGCCATTTTACTGGAGATGGATTGCCAGCTCGGCCAGGGATATCTGTTTTCCAAACCGCTTCC
>JAOZPY010000340.1 GCA_029932495.1 Desulfobacterales bacterium | reverse complement strand
CATGAACATCGACTGGGCAAATCAGCCGGACATATATTACCGCAAAATAATCCGCAAGGATAACGAGGAGGTTTCCCTCGATGCGGATATGATCCGCCTGCTCATCGCCATTGATGAAACCAAAAGCCTGTTTCAGCTCGCCGAAGAGGTGGGCATGGGAAATAGCGCCTTTAAAAAAACATTGTCCCGTCTGTTGGACCAGGGACTTATCGAGCCGATCCAAAAAGACGTCCCGGTCCTTAACGAAACTTTTATGGAATCACTCAAAATCAGCCTATCCAGGGCCATCGGCCCCATCGCCGAAATTCTTATCGAAGATGCTGCCGAAGATATGCAGCTCACGGCCTCTATGATTCCCGTCCATCAGGCCGCTGAATTGATTACCCATCTTTCCCTGGAAATCCCGGACGAAAATACCCGAATCCAGTTTAAAAAATCCATGATTGCAATCCTGAATGAAAAGCGCAGCTAAAATCAAGGAGCCAAACCATGATGGATATCACCTGTGATACCTGCGGGAAAAAATATCGCATTGATGAAACAAAAATGAAAAGCGATAAAGCCAAGGTTCGATGCAAAACCTGTGGCAACATCATCGTGGTCACGCGACCGGCTGCGCCGTCAATGGAACCTTCTTTACAGCCGCCGGAAACTCAGCAATCGGTGCCGGCCGCTGCTGCGGCCCAAGAAACTGAACCGCTGCGCCGGCCAGCGCCGGCCGGCGCGGCCCAGCCCATCCCGAAGCCGGCCGCCGGCAGCAGCGCAGCCGGAAAAGAAGCGCCCGGGTTTTTAAGTGAACAAAAGATCCGTTTCGGTCTGTTCACCAAGATCATCATCGTCATGCTGATTGTCAGCCTGCTTCCCTTTACCATTTTCTGGGGAATCACCTTAAAAGAAACCAACACACGCATTCGCAACGATACGGAAGCACTGATGGCCCAGACAGCGGCCGGCATTGCGACCCAGGTGGACAGCTGGATCGACAGCAATGTTGCTGTTTTGCGCATGGCATCCCAGTTGCCTGAAATCATCGACATGGACCGTCAGGCCCAGGAGCCGATCCTGAAAGCCATCCAAAAGGAATACCCCTGGATGTACCTGGTTTTCACCGTGGGGCCCGATGGCATCAATGTGGCCCGTAACGACAACCGTCCGCTTAAGGATTACTCCGACCGCCAGTACTACAAGGACATTATCAACGGCAAAAAACTCAGCTGGCAGACGCTGGTGGGCAAAACTTCCAAAAAACCGGCCCTGGTGCTGGCGGTTCCAATTAAATTCCAGAATCGTCTGGTCGGCGTCATCGCGGCCGCCATGACCATTGATGAATTGTCCAGAAACATCGCCACCTGGCGCCAGGGAAAAACCGGCTATGCCTTCCTGGTGGATGAAAAGGGCTACGTGGTCTCTCACCCCAACAAACAGTACGTGCTCAAGCGCAAGAATCTCAACAGCCATCCGCTGATCGCCAGTTTCCGTCAGAAGGGCTGGACAACGATCACCGGCCAATTTAACGCTTCGGGCGGTCAAGCCGCCTTTGGCCACGTGCGCAGCACCAATTATGGCTGGGCCCTGGTCTTACAACAGCAGGAAAGCGAAGTTTTTGGTGCTTACAAGCGGGTGCAGGATTTCGCCCTGATTTTGCTGGGCTGCACGATCCTGCTGGTGGCGGCCATTGCATGGTTTTCCGCCCGGGCCATTGTCACGCCGATAATGAAACTGACCGATGCCGCCGAACGCATGAGCCTGGGGGATTTGAATGTCAAAATCGACATCAAGTCCAAGGACGAAATCGGCCTGCTGGCCCAGGCCATCGGCCGCATGCAAACCAGCCTGCGCCTGGCCATGAGCCGCCTGAGGAAAAAAAGGTGAAAGGTCAAAGGATAAAGGACAAAGGAAAGGGGCGCTGCACACCAGCACACGGTGCAGGGTGAGGATAGGATGCTGGTATTGCTTCCCAGCCTTTTACCTTTTTCCTTTAACCTTTATCCTTTGCCCCTTCTTTCATTTGAGCGCAACATTCCAGTTCCACAGCCCCGGCCTTTTTTTGAGCTTCATTGTTTTGGGTACCGGCTCGATGAGATGCACGAAAAGCTTGTAGCCTGCGGTTTGCAGCAATTTCGTCTGCTTTTTCAAATCCATTGGCCAGCCCGGATAAACCCAGTAGTCGCTGCCGTGCTTTGATACCCATGCCTGCTCTGCCCGGGGGCTTGAAAAGGGCCGCTCCGTCTTTACTTCGCCTGTCAGGCTGCGGGAGATGCACAAAGGCCAGTTGCCGGACAGCACAACTCCCAAAGGCAGGCAGCTTTCCGCCGGCAGCTGCAAGTAGTCATCGCGCCCAAGTTCCGGGCTGACGATAACACCGTTAAAGCCAAGAGAGCGGGCACATTCTATGGCCGCCGCATTGGCCAGGTTGCAGAAGGGACCGGCCCAGAAATCAAAGCCTTTCTGCTTTTTAAACAGGCCGATCTGCCAGGGCTGGTTCAACACGAAACGGCGCGCCCCCAGCCCCACGGCCCGCTGCACAAGCCGGATCATTTCGCTTTCATTTTCCGGCCAGATCACCGGCGGCAGCCACCACCAGGTCCGGCTGCCGGTTTTAGCGCTAAACCGGCGCACGGCACGCTGCGACAGCCATATTCCAAACGCCTCTGACGGCATAGCGCCCGGCATCCGGCGGTAAACGGTCAATTCCACGGCCTTGATCTTTGCAACCCGCCCCACCGCCGGCCGGAACCGAAAGCTGGCACAGGCCACACGGACCCGGGCTGTGCGGGCCATTTTTTCTTCCAGCGCAGCGATGTGCTCTTGCAGTGCTTTTTCACGCCGATCGGTTAAAAACACTGGTGCTCCCGGGGCAAGTGGTTTTCCGGACGATGGCACAACATGCAAGCGGCCGGACTTGGGAACGGATCGGGCGATGCGCTTGATGGTGTGCCCGGCCTGGTCCTCATAGCCGATGCGCAGCACATCACCGGACAGCAGTTCCTGCCGGGCGATGAAATAAGGATTTTGCCGCCCCCCCTTTATGCGGCCCACCAGCAAACCTGAGCCGGTCTGCCCGGCAACATCGACGGGATTCTGCGGCCGCTGGGGCAGAAAAAAGTAATGGGTCCCCGTGCGGCCCAGGGCCTGGGCCAGCATCTGCAAAGCGCTTTTTTTCATTTGGGGATCACCGCCATGATCCCTGAGCATGCGGTAGCCGCTGACCGTATAATAAACATAATGGGGGCCTTTTTTGCGCCCCTCGATTTTCCAGGTGCGCACCCGTTCAATGGACAAAAGTACCTTGGCCAGCACATCGATGCTCAAATCCTGGCACGAAAAATAGCGCTGGGTCTGGTTGTTTTGCCGATACAGGCGCCGGCAGGGCTGGACACAACGTCCACGCAGTCCGCTCTTGCCCCCCAGGTAACTGCTCCAGTAGCATCTGCCGGACACCCCGTAGCAAAGCGCCCCGTGGATAAACACCTCCAGTTCCAGTCCGGGCGGACAGGCCGCAGACAGGCTTCTCAGCTCATCGACGTTCAGTTCCCGGGGCAGCACCACCCGGTCCACTGCCAGGCGGCGACCGATGACCTGCAGGGCGGCTGCAAAGCTTGCATTGGCCAGGGTGGACAGGTGCACTTGGCCGGAAAAGCCGGTTTGTTTGACCAGCGGCACCAATGCCAGGTCCTGGACGATGACCGCATCCGGGTGCACCGAGCGCTCCAGCATTTCGAGCAGCTGCCCGGTGGCCGTCAGCTCGTCGGACTTTAGCAGGGTGTTGAGGGTCACAAAGACCTGGGTGCCGTTTTCGTGGGCCAGGGCGGTCAGAGATGCCAGCTCCTCGATGCTGAAATTTTTTGCCTCCATGCGGGCGGAAAACCGCTTCAGTCCACAGTAAACCGCATCCGCACCTGCTGCCAGGGCTGCCAGAAAAGCAGCCCGGTTGCCGGCCGGCGCCAGAATCTGCGGAACAGAAT
>JAOZPY010000028.1 GCA_029932495.1 Desulfobacterales bacterium | reverse complement strand
GGGACACTGCGAAAATAAGGAGTTGCTGAGTATCATACCGGTTTCCGGAAAACACCATCCCCCGGCCACTGCACGTCTGTTTTTTATGGGTTCCGTTGCGGCGAATGAAATGGAGTTTGTGAAACTGACAAATTTGTATATTTTAGGCGCTAAATATTACATTTTTGTATTGTATATCTCTTATGCTAATTATATATTTTGACTTATTTCACTGAAATAACAGGTAATTTGTATTCTGGCACACCTGTTGCTAATTCATTGTTATTTTAAATACGGTTATCCGGAAATTTATTCGATGTCCATGTCAATACCGATCAAGCAGGCCGGCTCCGCCGCTGGCTTGCTGCAACAGCAGATTGAAGCCCTGGTCGCGCGCCTGGTGAAAGGCCGGTTGCCGGATTTTTTGCAGCAGCATGCCCGGCTGATCGACGACTATTTTCGCAACGCGTTTGCCGGCAGCCGGGTGGGTCCTGCGCTGGGCATTGATAAAAATCCTTATGCCATCATTGCTCTGGGCGGATACGGCCGGCAGGAACAGTGTCTGCATTCGGATGTGGACTTGCTTTTGCTTTTTGAAAACAAAGTACCGGTGCGGGCCGAAGATCTGGTCCGGGAAGTCATCTATCCATTGTGGGACCTGGGGATGGATGTCGGTTACGCCACCCGCTCAATGAAGGAATGCCTCTTGCGGGCGGGCAGGGATTTTGACGTGCTCACGCCGATGCTGGATGCGCGTTTTATCTGTGGCATGTCGCCGCTGTATACCCGCCTGATGGAACAACTGCGCAACGATGTCATTGCCTCGCGGTCCCGGCATATCATCGAGTGGCTGGTGCAGCGCAACGCCCGGCGTCATGAAGCCTTCGGCGATTCAGCCGCAAGGCTGGAGCCGAATATAAAAGAAGGGCTTGGCGGTTTGCGGGATTATCACACCATGCTGTGGATCGCGCGCATCGAACTTAACCTGCAGCACATCCGGGACCTGTTGTATCTGGGACGCCTGTCAGACGGCGAATACCGGGAGTTGTTTAGAGCACTGCAATTTATCTGGCACGTGCGCAATCATTTGCATTATCTAAGTGGCCGCAAGCTTGATCAGCTGCGATTTGAAAATCAGCTCGAATTGGCCAAAATACTCAACTACAGGAAAAAGGGCGGTCAACAGCCAGTTGAACGGTTTATGGCCGAGCTGCATGGCTGCATGGAATTTTTGCGTCAGCAACTGGTCATATTCCTGTACGAACTGGGGCTGGAAAAAACACGCCGCCGACGGCGTTTGCCCCGCAAAGAAACCAGCGTTGACGGGTTGGAGGTTGTCCGGGGAGGAATGCTCCAGTTTGCAAGTCCTGAAAAAATTGTCAAATCGCCGGCCCTGCTGATGGACATTTTTGTCGAAAGCGCTCGCTTAAAGATTCCCCTCGGCGCAGAGGCCCGGCGTCTGGTCAAAGAGTTTTCCTACCTGGTGAATAAAAAGTTTCAGACTTCACCGGTCCTTCGCGAAGCGTTCGAAAAAATTCTGGTCGTACCGGACCCACAGTTTGATGTGCTCAAGGAGATGCTCAACACCGGTTTTCTGGTGCGCTATATCCCTCCCTTTGGCGATATTGCCGACCGCATCCAGTATGATGAATATCACCTTTATCCGGTGGATCGCCACTGTCTGCGCACCGTTGCGACCCTGAAAAAATTCAGTTCCGCCCAAAAAGGCCACCCCCTGCGGTTGTATGAAAAAATTTGCCGGGAACTTAAAAATAAAAAATTGCTGTTATGGGCGGCGCTGTTGCATGACATCGGCAAAGGCGGCGCCATTGAAAATCATGCTGTTAAGGGAGCTGTCGTCGCGCAACGGGTGCTGATTGACAAGGGAATGGATCGCCGGCATGCAGATACGATCGCCTTTTTGGTCAGGGAGCACCTGCTGTTGATAAAAACCGCCACCCGCAGAGACATCCAGGACGAGGAAACCGCCATTGCCTGCGCCCGCCGGGTCAGGGATGTGCAGCGGCTGAAAATGCTTTATCTGCTGACGGTGGCCGATTCCATGTCGACCGGGCCCATGGCCTGGAACGACTGGGTGGCAACTCTTTTGCGCGATTTTTTCCTACGGGTTTTAAACGTGCTTGAAAAAGGAGAACTGGCAACACCCGAAGCGGTTGAAATTATCGAACGCAAGAAAGAAAAACTCGCCGCGGCCGCTTCATCTGCGCAAAGCCGCCGGCAGCTGCAGACCCTGATCGATGTCATGGCACCGCGTTATCTTCTATATACTTCCGCTGAAGAGATCAGCGGCCATTTAAAACTGGTCAAAAGACTGGGCAAAAGCCTTTTTGTCTGGGACATCAAACGCCTGCCGAATACCGGTGCCCGCACGGTTACCATCTGTACCCGGGATCGGCCGGGGCTCGTGGCAAAAATTGCCGGTGTGTTTACCCTCAACAATATCAACATTCTTGATGTCCAGGTGTTCACCTGGCGCAACCAGATCGCCCTGGATATTTTCAAGGTCAAACCGCCGCCGGATCTGTTGCTGGAAAATGAAAAGTGGGATCATGCAAAGCAGCAACTGCAGGCCGCGCTCAGCGAAAAGCTAGATCCGGCTGTCGCCCTGGCCAGAAAACTGGCCACCAGCCGGCAGGCGAAACGCCGCCTGCCCCAAAAACCGCACCGGGTGACGGTGGACAACCGCAGTTCGAGTTTTTTTACCATTGTGGATGTGGTCACCTATGACTTTCCCGGCCTGCTGTGCCGCATCACCGATGCGCTTTTTCAATGCAATTTAAATATCTGGCTGGCCAAAATCGCCACTAAAGCCGATCAGGTGGTGGATGTTTTTTATGTCCGGGATCTTAACGGGCAAAAGGCGGATAGCCCCGAACAGGTGGCCGCCATCCAGGCGGCCATCCATCAACGGCTGCCAGCCATTGAATGAACAGATGATAGGCGTTATTGCTCGGGGGGCCGTTTGTCTGATCGAATTTGTACCAGACGGCCAGCAGGTGGAATAAGAAAATGAAATTGAAGGGCTCGACAGTGCCGTGCATGGTGAACGGGCCTTCGAGCTTCAGCAAAAATGAGTCGAACAGGAGGTGGTGGCATGAAAAAAATCGAAGCAATCATCAAACCCTTCAAACTGGATGATGTCAAAGAAGCGCTGAATGAAATCGGCATCCAGGGAATGACGATTTGCGAAGTCAAGGGCTATGGGCGACAGAAGGGCCACAAGGAAATTTACCGAGGGGCCGAATACGTGGTGGATTTTATTCCCAAAATAAAAATTGAAATTGTTATTGATGCCCGGCGTGTTGAAGAGGTGGTGCAAACCATCCAGCAGGCGGCCAATACCGGTAAAATTGGCGACGGCAAGATTTTCGTGCTGCCGGTGGAGCAAGCCCTGCGGGTAAGAACCGGAGAGACAGGAACCGACGCGATCTAGCGCAGAGTGTATCGAATTTTCCCAATCAACCAATAAACCTATTCAACTTAATCAACAATTTTTTCAGGAGGATTAAACATGACACCCAAAGAAGTACTGAACATGGCAAAGGAGGGCGGTGCAAAACTGGTGGACCTGCGTTTCATGGATTTTCCGGGGTTGTGGCAGCATTTCAGCGTACCCATCGGTGAACTGGAAGAATCCAGCTTTGAAGACGGCTTTGGTTTTGACGGCTCCAGCATCCGGGGCTGGCAGCCCATTCATGCCAGCGATATGCTGGTGATCCCCGATGCGGCCACCGCGCAGATGGACCCCTTTTATGCGACCCCAACCCTGGTGCTGATCTGCGATATTGTCGATCCGCTCACCCGGGAACCGTACAGCCGGGATCCCCGCAACATTACCCGCAAGGCTGAGGCTTACCTGAAAAGCACCGGCATCGGCGATACGGCTTACATCGGCCCGGAAGCCGAATTTTTTATTTTCGATGATATTCGTTTTGATTCCTCGCGCTTCGGGGCTTTTTATGAGGTTGACTCCATTGAAGGCATCTGGAACAGCGGGAGCGACGAAGGACCCAACCTGGGCTACAAGCCCCGCCACAAGGAAGGCTATTTCCCGGTGCCGCCCATGGACAAGTTCCAGGACCTGCGCTCGGAGATGGTGCTGACCCTCGAAAGTCTGGGCATTGACGTGGAAGCTCAACATCACGAGGCGGCCACGGCCGGCCAGGCCGAAATCGATATGCGTTTCAAACCGCTGCTGCAAATGGCCGATCAGCTCATGTGGTTCAAGTATGTTCTCAAAAACGTCGCCTATCGCAATAACCACACGGTGACATTTATGCCCAAACCGCTTTTCGAGGATAACGGCACCGGTATGCACACCCACATCAGCATCTGGAACGGGGATCAACCGCTGTTTGCCGGCGACAAGTATGCCGGGGTATCCCAGGAAGCGCTGTTTGCCATCGGCGGGATTCTAAAGCACTGCCGGGCCCTGTGCGCTTTTACCAACCCGACCACCAATTCGTACAAGCGGCTGGTGCCGGGATTCGAAGCCCCGGTGAACCTGGCCTATTCCAGCCGCAACCGCAGTGCCGCGCTGCGTATCCCCATGTATTCCACCTCGCCCAAGGCCAAGCGCATCGAGTTCCGAACACCGGATCCATCCTGCAACGGCTATCTGGCCTTTTCGGCCATGCTGATGGCGGTTCTCGACGGCATCCAGAATAAAATCGATCCGGGTGATCCCCTGGACAAAGACATCTACAACCTGCCGCCCGAAGAACTGGCCGAAATTCCCTCGGCGCCCGGCTCCCTGGAAGAGTCTCTGGAAGCGCTGAAAGCCGATCACCAGTTTCTTTTAAAAGGCGATGTTTTTACCCAGGATGCCATTGACATGTGGATCGACTATAAAACCGAAAACGAGGTCAATCCCATCAAGCTGCGGCCTCATCCCCATGAGTTTTATCTCTACTACGACATCTAGCCCGTATTGTTGCCGGCCTGCACATCCCGCTGGTCGGGATGGTCGCCGACGTTTGCATAAAATGAAGCTCCCCGCAGTGTGCGGCGGGGAGCTTCAAGCCGGTTTCAGCGGTAGTGGCGGTAGTCCACGCCGTACTTGCCGGCCTTGTAAGCGAATTTGCGCACCGTGGTTTTGAGTATCCGGGCTGCAGCGGTAATATGGCCGTGGGTGTTTTTCAGCGCATCGATGATCATCTCCTTTTCCAGGCTGGCCACGGCATCTTCCAGCGACAGGACGGGCACGGTATCGGATTCCCTGCCGGTCTGCAGGGTCGGCGGCAGGTGGTAGCTGTGAATGACCCCTTCCTCACACAGCAGTACGGCCCGCTCGATGCAGTTTTCCAACTCCCTCACGTTACCCGGCCAGTGGTATTCCATGAGCATATCAATGGCCGGCGTGGAAAAGCGTTTGATGTCCTTGTGGTTTTGCCCGGCGTATTTTTCCAGAAAAAAGTCAGCCAGCAGCAGGATGTCGGTTTTGCGCTCCCGCAGCGGCGGCAGGTAGATAGGAAAAACGTTCAGCCGGTAATACAGGTCTCCGCGGAAAGTCTCGTCGGCCACGGCGCGTTCCAGGTTTTTGTTGGTAGCGGCGATAATGCGCACATCGGTTTTGAGGGTCCGGTGTCCGCCCACCCGCTCGAATTCTTTTTCCTGCAGGATGCGCAGCAGGTTGGCCTGGACATCCAGGCCCAGGGAGCCGATTTCATCCAGAAAAATGGTCCCCTTGTGAGCGAGTTCGAACTTTCCCAGTTTTTGCTTGATGGCGCCGGTAAAAGCCCCTTTTTCGTGGCCGAAAAGCTCACTTTCAATCAGGGTGGCCGGCAGCGCGGCGCAGTTTACTTTGACAAAGGCATTTTTTTCCCGCAGGCTGTTGTAGTGGATGGAGTTGGCGACCAGCTCCTTGCCGGTGCCGCTTTCGCCGCGGATCAGCACGGTGGCGTTGCTTTTGGATACCTGGGAGACCATCTGGAAGACTTCGCGCATCTTGTTGCTGTTGCCGATAATGTTGCGGATGCTGTATTTGTCTTTAAGTACGTTTTGCAGCCGCCGGTTTTCCTCCCGTAAGCGTTCTTTTTCCATACGGATGGTCTCCAGCTTGATGACGTGGCCGGCGATCATGGCGGCAATCACCGCCAGCAGTTTTTCACCTTTTTTCAAAGCATAAGATGCGTCAAACGGCCGGTCGACACTGAGTGCGCCGATTACCTGTTTGCCTTTTTTGATTGGCACGCAGATAAAGGACAGGTCCCGGCCTGCGCGTTTTGGCCGGGATCCGGTGCGATCCAGAAAAAGGGGCTCTTCGCTGATCTTTGGAATAGCCACAGCCTTGCCGGTTTCAATCACCCTGCCGGTAATGCCTTCTCCCAGTTTGTATTTGACCCGCTGCATGGCGGTGGAAGTCAAACCGTGGGCGACTTCGATGTTTATCTCGTTGCGCACCGGGTCTAGAATTGTTATAGTTCCGCGTACCATATCCATGGAACTGGCAAGGATGTCCAGCACCTTGTAGAGGGATTTTCTCAAGTCCAGATGCTCATTGAGCGCCCGGGTGATTTCATACAGCAGGGTAACTTCTTCAATGGGTTGCATAATAAAATTTTGTCCCCAAATTTTATATTATTTATTACGAATCTGTCAGGATAAAATATTAATAATACAATTTTGTAACATAGCAGGAACTAAATATAAAACAAGTATGTTGTCAAAAAGTTCGGGTAATTTGCTACCCATTAAGCGCCATATTGGAAAATGATTTTACACATTGACATGGATGCCTTTTATGCCTCGGTGGAACAGCGGGACAATCCGTGGCTGCAAGGCAAATGCGTCATCGTGGGGGGAACCTCCGGCCGCGGGGTGGTTTCGGCGGCCAGCTATGAGGCCCGCAGATTCGGAATCCATTCCGCCATGCCGATTTTTCAGGCCCGGCAAAAATGCCCCCAGGGCATATTCGTTGCCCCGCGCATGGGGCGCTACAAAGAAGTCTCCCGGAAAATCATGGCCCTTTTGAGGCACTTTTCGCCGCTGGTGGAGGTGGTCTCCATTGACGAGGCCTACATGGATATTTCCGGCTGCCATAAATTATACGGCAATGCGCCGGCAGTGGCGGCGGCAATCAAAACCGAGATCAAAGCCAGCCTGCGGCTGACCTGCTCGGTGGGAGGGGCGCCCTTACGATTTCTGGCCAAGGTGGCATCGGACATGAACAAACCCGATGGGCTGACGATCATTGAAGCCGAGGCGGTACCATCTTTTATTGAGGCTCTGGAAATTCAAAAAGTGCCGGGCGTGGGCAAAAAAACCTTTTCCCAGCTTCGGCAAATGGGCATCCATACCTTGGGGGATGTCAATAAATTTCCACAGCAAATGCTGCTGGATCGGCTTGGAAAATTCGGATTGCGCCTGACGGCGCTTGCCGCCGGCCGGGACCGGGAAACGGTGATGCCGGCCGCTGCCCCTAAATCCGTGAGCAGTGAACGGACCTTGGCTGCAGACACCCGTGACAGACAGGTGCTGGGCAAGCATCTTCTGCAGCAATCCGAGGAGGTGGCGCGGCAACTCAGAAAGGCCGACCTGCGGGCCCGGACCATCATCCTGAAAATAAAACATGCGGATTTTTCGCAGCACACGCGCAGCAAAACCATTGACCGGCCCACGCGTTCGTCTGAAAGCATTTACCGGCATGCAGTCAGGCTGCTTGAAGATTATTCCTGTACCCAGAAAATACGGCTGATCGGCGTTGGCGCCTCGGGGTTGACGCCGGTGGCCGAACCGGTCCAGATGGGTCTATTTGAGGCCGGGCGTGACACGGACGGCACCTGGGAGACAGTGGACCGGACCATTGAGATGATCATGCGTAAATTCGGCCCGGATGCCGTCAGACGGGGGACTTTAAAAGAATCTTAACTTTTTTCCCAGATCGACAATGACGCGCAACCAAAACGCATATTGCGCTCAGTTTAGAGCAGGTTGCCCGAACTTTTTGAGAACTTACTCCTCGGTCAACAAAGATTGCGGCATGTCGACGATTTTGGCTCTCAGGTATTCCCCCAGAGTTTTTGCCTGGGGGTCATTTCTGACTGAGGCGGCCACGCCATCGCCCAGCACCCCCCGGATATAAAAATTCAGGGCCAGCAGATTGGGAATTTCGTAGCGCTCGATCTCGTACGGCGCCATGTCCGGCAAAAGCTGCTTGAGTTTTTCGAGCGTTAAGAACGTCCTGAGAAATGCGAAGGCTTCAGGGGTTTTCCCCCAGATTCCCAGATTGGCGTTGCCGCCCTTATCGCCTGAGCGGGTGGCAAAGATTCTGCCCAGCGGCTGTTTGACGGTTTTGCCCCCGGGAACCTGGGCAATGGAAACCGCTAGCGGCTCGGGGGGGGAAGACATGGGCTGCCATAGCTTGGACTCGACGACCAGTTGCTTGTCCGCGATTACCACCCGCTGGGGGACATGCTGCCTGGAAACCAGCGCCGGCCAGTGCACGACTACCGGCGATCCGTCTCCCGGCGGGGCGGTCATTGTAAAACCCGGGATGCTGGCAAGTGCCATTTCCACAGTTTTGGACGAAAAAGATCGGCCCACTTTCCCGGCATCGGGGTCCAGTACGGATACTTTCAGGTGGGCACAGGCCTGTTCATTGGTTGGCGGGTCGGGTTTGTCCGTGCGGATTAGCTGGATGTCGACCTGCTGGAATTGATCCTTGCCGCCCAAGCTGTGAAAAAGGGTTTGTTCGATAATGGCCGCTTTGGCCTCCACATCAAGGCCGGTGATGACAAACGTCGAGGTGTTGCGGTAGCCGCCCAGGATGTTGATGCAGACCTTGGTGGTGTCCGGCGGCGGCTCCCCCTTAACCCCCGCCACGGCGACCCGGTCGGGTCCCTGCTGGCGGATGGCGATAGTATCAAACCGGGCGGCCACGTCAGGCGTCAGGTACCTGGGTTCCCGGATTTCATAGAGCAGCTGGGCCGTGACGGTGCCGACGGAAACAATGCCGCCGGTGTTAGGATGTTTGGTGATGACCGA
This sequence comes from Desulfobacterales bacterium, assembly GCA_029932495.1. Taxonomy (GTDB): domain Bacteria; phylum Desulfobacterota; class Desulfobacteria; order Desulfobacterales; family JAFDCJ01; genus JAFDCJ01. The sequence goes on along the minus strand of JAOZPY010000028.1, from coordinate 5,744 downwards.
GGACCCGTCGGCATGCACTTCGGCGATGGGAAAGCCCATGTTGACGTAAGAGGGTACCTCCTCGATAAATGAATAGTTTCCCCCGGTGGCCTGGGCGCTGCATTCAATGATATGCCCGGCCACCGCCGCGCCCGCCAGGGCATCCCAGTCATCTTTTTGCCAGCCGAATTTCCAGGCGGCAGGTCCCATGACCAGCGATGCATCCGCCAGCCGGCCGCCGACCACGATGTCCGCACCTTCGGCCAGCGCGGCGGTGATGCCCCAGGCCCCCAGGTAGGCGTTGGCCGAAATGGCCTGGACATTGGCGCTTTTAAGATCAATGCCCTTGTCGAGGTGGGTGAAGGCCTCGTCTTTTTCACCCAGCTCGGTGAGTCTGTCCATCAGATTGTCGCCTTCGATATAGGCGATTTTGGGATTCACGCCCAGCTTGGCAGCGAGGTGCTTGAGATTTTTTGCCAGGGCGGCGGGGTTCAGGCCGCCGGCATTGGTGACCACCTTGATACTTTTGTCCAGGCATTGTCCCATAATTTCTTCCATCTGCCGCAAAAAAGTGGAGGCGTATCCGCCGTCCGGATTTTTCAGGGTTTTACGGAACAAAATGGCCATGGTCAGCTCGGCCAGGTAATCTCCGGTCAGCACGTCTATGGGACCGCCCTGAATCATTTCCCGGGGGGCACTGAAACGATCCCCCAGAAAGCCGCTTGCGTTGGCAACGATCAGCTTGTCATCATGCAGTGTCTTGGGATTGCTCATAACCAGATTCCTGTCATTGTGAAAGTTTTAGAGAATCGATGGGCTCCGGCGAGCCGCTGCTTTTTTTAATGGCGGAGTATAAACAATGACCTGCCATTCGTCAAGGCACCGCCGGTTGCATTGCAGCGGGTATGGAGGTGATGGGGAAATCCGGTGCGAACCGGAAGGGGTAATTTTACAATTTTTTTAAAATGGTTGAAATATCAATTAGATACAAAATATACCATCGGAAAAACAGTTGACAATGGCAAAGGGCTGTGGTTTTTTTGGTTACTTGCAACCCATGTAAACGGAGAGCTGAAATCAATGCATGTTTTTGGATCCAACGAACTGGTTGAAGACGTCCTGAAAACGGATTTGTGTGTCGGGTGCGGCGCCTGTGTCAACTTGTGCCCCTATTATAAAACCTGGCGGGGAAAAACCGCCCGGCTGTTTCCCTGCGATCTTCCCCGGGGGCGTTGCCATGCCTATTGCCCCAAGGCCGAAGTGGATCTCGATGAGCTGTCCAGGAAAATCTGGCAGACCACCTATGACGGCAGTCCCCTGGGAAACCATCGCAAAATTATAGCCGCCCGGGCCGGGGAAAAGATGTTGCCCGGCGCGTTTCAGGCCGGCGGCACGGTATCTGCGTTGGTAACGGTGGCGCTTAGAAACGGTCTCATTGATGCGGTTGCCCTTACCGACCGTCAGGGGCTGACCCCGGTTGCCCGGTTGATAACGGACTGGCGGGAAGTGGTCAACTGTGCCGGCACCAAGCTGATGGCCGCACCGACCCTGGCCGCTGTAAACGAAGCTGTCGGACAGGGCCGCCGCCGTCTGGGTGTGGTGGGAACCGCCTGCCAGATGACGGCCGTCGCCCAGATGCGCACCAACCCGCTGGAAGAAGAAGACTTCAGCGACCCGATCGCGCTGGCCGTCGGCCTGTTTTGCAACTGGTCACTGGACACCCGTCAGTTCCAGCAATTCTTGTCCGCTAAAATTGATCTTGCAGCCATTCGTGGTATGGACGTCCCGCCGCCGCCGGCCGATATCCTGGTTCTGACAACCGATACCGGCACAGTGGAAATACCGCTTTCCCAGATCAAGCCTATTATCGCTCAGACATGCTTTACCTGTCCGGACATGACCGCAGAGTTTGCCGATGTCTCGGTGGGAATGTTTGAAGGCCGGCCGGGATGGAACACCGTCATTGTTCGTTCGGACAAGGGCGCTGAACTGATCGAAAAAGCCCGTGGAGAAAAATACCTGGAAACCGAAGCGATGCCGGAAGAAAACATCGCCCATCTGAGTCGCGCGGCCGCTGAAAAAAAAGCCCGGGCGTTGCGGATGCTGATGCGGCGCAACCTGCTTAATAACAAAAACGGCCGACACGCAGCCGTGAGGATGCCGACTGAAATTGTTGAAAGAATTCTGAAGGGATAACTCACGGGGCGAAAAATTGGAACTGCCCGAACAAGGGACACTGCGAAAATAAGGAGCAATCGAGTATCATACCGGTTTTGCAGAAAATACCATGCACTGGGCAATTCATATCGGATTTTATGGCGGGTATGAAAGCGGAAAATTGGGATACAAACTTAACCTTAATATTGCAACATTGAGGTGAACATGAGGTGACGATGTCAATACTAATCGAAGGTAAAAGCGGAACCCGGCATCTGCTCATGGGCAATGAGGCCATCGCCCGGGGGGCTCTGGAAGCCGGGGTGCATGTGGCCGCAGGTTATCCGGGAACCCCCTCGTCGGAGATTATCGAAAGCCTGGCAAAAGTTTGCGGACCGCGAAACCTGTATGTGGAATGGTCCGTCAATGAAAAAGTGGCCATGGAAGTGGCGGCGGCCGCTTCTTTTGCCGGGCTGCGCTCGCTGTGCGTCATGAAACAAAACGGCGTCAACGTGGCCTCTGACTTTTTGCTGCACCTGGCCGGCTCCGGCACCCGGGCCGGCATGGTGATCGTGCCCTGCGATGATCCGGGGGCGTTGTCCAGTGCCAACGAGGGCGAATCGCGGCATTTTGCCAGGCTGGTGGAGATCCCTTTGCTGGAACCGGGCGATTTCCAACAGGCCAAGGATATGATCAAATGGGCCTTTGCGCTTTCCGAGCAAATCCGCAATCCGGTCATGGTGCGCAGTGTTACGCGCCTGTCCCATGCCAGCGGCAACGTGGTTTTCGGCGACTTGCCCGCGGTTGATGCCGAGGCTTACTTTAAACACGACGGCCCTGCGCTGGATCCGTTGCAGGGCGTCATGCTCAGCTATCCGGTGGCGTTGAAACATCGCGGTCAGCAGGAAAAACTCCAGCAGGCCGTCAGCCTGTTTGAGCAGTCACCATTTAACACCTATGAAGGGCCGGAAAATCCTGAACTGCTGGTCATCACCAGCAGTGCCTGCTGCCTGTACAGCACCGAAGCCATCCACTTGCTGGGATTGGAAGAGCGGGTGGGACTGCTGAAGCTTACCACTACCTGGCCCCTGCCGCCGCAGCTGATGGAAAACTACCTGGCCCGGACGGACAAAATACTGGTGGTCGAAGAGGTGATCCGGTTTTTGGAAAATGAAGTCAAGGTCCTGGCCGCCGAACTGGCTCCCAGGATCGGTATCAAGACTTTTTTTGGCAAAAAGGACGGGTTGCTGCCCACGGTGGGGGAGTTAAACCCGGACCTGGTTGCCGGCGCCCTGGCCCGGATTTTTAAAATGGACTACGAACCGGTGGCCGCAACTTATGCGGCCCAGGCCGCCGAAATGGCTGCTAAAGCCCCCGGCAGGGATCTGACTTTTTGCCCGGGATGCCCGCACCGCGCATCTTTTTGGACCATTCACAACGTGCTGGAAATGGACAACCGGCAGGGGTTTGTTTGCGGTGACATTGGGTGCTATTCGCTGGCTATGCTGCCCAGCGGATTTAGTACACTCAAAACCCTGCACGCCATGGGATCGGGGGCCGGCCTGGCGTCCGGCTTTGGCAAGCTGAAGGCCTTCGGCATGGATCAGCCCGCGGTGGCGGTCAGCGGCGATTCCACTTTTTTTCACGCGGTGCTGCCGGCCCTGGTCAATGCGGTGCACCAGCAATCCGATATCACGCTCATCGTGCTGGATAACAGTGGCACCGCCATGACGGGCTTTCAACCCCATCCGGGCCGGCCCGTGGATGCGGCCGGCAACCCGGCCCCACAGATCGATATCGCCTCGGTGTGCGAGGCCATCGGTGCCCGGGTCCGGACCTGTGACCCATTCGATCTGGAACGTACCGAGCGGACCCTGCTGGAAATGCTGGCAGACACCCCCGGAGTCAAGGTGCTGGTACTCAAACAGATCTGCGCGCTGAGCCCGGAGAAAAAAGCCAAAAAAATGTTTGAAATGCGGCTGGATGAAAGCATCTGCCTGGGGGAGAACTGCGGCTGCAACCGGTTGTGTACGCGGATATTCAAATGTCCGGGATTAAACTGGGATGCGGCTGCCGGTGTGGCCCGCATTGACGAGGTTATCTGTGCCGGCTGTGGTGTGTGCGCCTCCATCTGCCCGGCAGGGGCCATCAGCAAAAAGGAGGTAGCCTGAGCCATGCAGCAGACAACCCTGTTGAGCGATCCCTATAATGTTATTATCACCGGTGTGGGCGGGCAGGGCAATGTGATGGCCTCCCGCGTGCTGGGCAACATGCTGTCCGAGCAAGGGTTCGAAGTCACCATCGGCGAGACCTTTGGCGCTTCCCAGCGGGGAGGCTCGGTGATGAGCCATTTGCGCATTTCAAGGCAGACCGCCTGGTCGCCCCAGATTCCGAAGGCCAAGGCCCACGTGGTGGTGGCCCTGGAGCCCATTGAGGCTTTACGGGTCCTCATGGTTTTCGGAAATCCCCGGACCCGGGTTTTGTGCAATACCCGCCCGATTCAACCCGTGGCCGTTATCTGCGGTGATGCGGCCTACCCGGACGGGACCGAAATCCGGCGGGCCATCGGTGAATTGACGTCTGATGCGCGGTTTGTGGATGCCACCGATGCGGCCGTCAGGCTGGGAAATCCCATTCTCGGCAATATCATGATGATCGGTGCACTGGCGGCCATGGGGGGACTTCCCATTGGGCGGGCAGATTTTAAAGTCGTTATTTCCAGGACCATGGATGCCGATAAGGTGACGGCCAATCTTGCGGCCTATGATATGGGTGTTGACATGATCGGGGCAAAGGAACAATGAGAAAAGATTGCATTTGCCGGCCGACGCGTTCAGGTTTCAGACGCCGGTATGCGGATTGTTTTGAATTTGTTCCCATCGGCCAGTTCATTTTCAATTCATTCGGTATCATCGTCGATGTCAATTCCGCCGGCGCGCGGCTGGTGGCATGCGATCGGCAGCAGCTGGTCAATCAGCCCTTCGATGAATTGATCTGCCGTCAGTCGCAAACTGCTTTTAGCGAGCACCGGCAGGAGGTACTGGAAACCGGCGAGCTGCAGACATGCGATGTGAAGCTGGCAAAACCCGTTGACAATTCCGTCTGGCTGCATCTTGATAGTCTGGCGGTTAAAGACCGGGGGCAACCGGAGCTGCAGATCCGTTCGGTGGTAAAAGACTTTACCGATTGCAAACAGATCGAAATCACATTGCGCAGAACCCGCAATGAGTTGGAACAACGGGTGGCCACGCGGACCGCCGAACTTGAAGAAAGCAACCGACAATTGCGCTGCAAAATCCTGGAATGGGAACAGGCCCAGGCGGCCTTACGAGAATCAGACAGAGAGCTGCGGATTTTATCCAACCAGCTGCTGTCGGCTGAAGAAAAAGAACGCAAGCGTATCGCCCGGGAGCTTCACGACGGCATCGGCCAGGCCCTGAGTGCCATAAAATTCAGTGTGGAAAATTCCCTGCGCCAGCTGGGAGAAGACTCCGGCCGGCCGGAAGTAAAAACGTTGCAGGGTATTGTTCCCCTGACTCAGAAAACCCTTGCGGAGGTGCGCCGCATCGTGGAAGCGTTGCGGCCGGCCATGCTGGATGATCTGGGAA
>JAOZPY010000339.1 GCA_029932495.1 Desulfobacterales bacterium | reverse complement strand
GGCAGACTGTACCACAGCATTACGGCGTTGATAAACCCGATCAATAGATAATCGACGATATTGATCAGTTTGCGGGAACGCGCCTTGAGCTTATCTATAAAAAAGGTGATTTTAATGTGCTCCCTGTTTCCGATCGATACAGCCGCCCCCAGGGCCGTCGTATAAATAAACAGGTAGTTCATGGCCTCGTTGCCGCCGATTATGGCGGCATTGAATCCGTAGCGCATAATCACCAGGGTAATCGTCAAGATCAGCATGATGAAAAAAAATAACGTCACGATCACTTCCAGCAGCCGCGTCAGCGATCGTTCCAATTGATACAGCCTGTCCACCTGATCATCCCCTTGCTGAAATGGTTGAAGCGCCGGATCGGACGATGATCCGGCGCGATTTTATTATGGCTGCCTAACTCAAGATGATAAGATCTGAAAAATTTTACTGTTTGGCGGCAATTGCCAGGGCTTGATTGATTTCATCCCATGTGAAATAGCCCTTGTCGACATAATACTGCCATACGCCCTTTACGGTTTTCACAAATTCTTTGCGGGCCTGGGGATCGAGGTAGTTGACTTTCAATTTGTCTTTCAGAATATTGAAGTAGCCCGTTTCAGAGTTGAGCCAGATGGTATCGCTGTAAATCATCGTGGCTTCAGCAACCGCATCAAAAATTGCTTTCAGATCATCCGGCAGGCTGTTGTACCATGCCGGATTGACAAAAAACGGATCCGGATGCACCTGCCAGTTTACAACTGAAAGATATTTCTGGGCTTCGTAAAATTTCATGTCGACCACATTTGAAAAAGGGTTTTCCTGCCCATCGACCACCCCGGTTTTCAGGGCCATGTATGTCTCTGTATAGGCAATTTGCTGCGGGTTTGCCCCCAGGGCCTTGAATGTCCGGATCGTAACATCAATCGGGGGGGTACGCATTTTCAACCCCTTGAGATCCGCGACGTTTCTGATCGGCCGCTTGCTGTTGGTAATGTTGCGCATACCGCCCGCAACACCCGTGGCCGGGATATAGAACCCATTGGCCAGGGCCCCCTTGTTGATCTTCTTGCCCAGGTCGCTGCGCATAACCGCCACTGTCTTGTCCGCATTTTCAAACAGGAAGGGCAGCGTATACATCAAGTATTTCTTATTGGCCCTTTCAAAAAGACCGCCGCGGCATCCCTGGATACTGCCCAGCTTGACCATGTTCAGCACTTCGGCCTCTTTTCCCAGAACCCCTGAAAAATACAGTTCGACTTTAATCCTTCCACTGGATGCTTTTTCAAGCGTATTTTTGAAAAAAACCATCGATTTGCTGCGCGGCGCGGCATCGGACTGCGTGTTGGCATACTTGAAAACATAAGTCTTGGCCAGCGTCGTACCGGGACCGGCGGTCAGCATGAAACAAACTGCCAGCAGGGTTGCAAAAAGAATCAAGGTCAGTTTTTTCATTGTCAATCTCCTTTCTTTGTTAATTTATTACCGGGTATTGCCCAATCTATCGCAATCCGTTTCCCATGGCAGGTTGCCAAAAAATTTAAGGTGTTAAAAATGCTGATTGTACACACCAGGGAAGGCGACGTTGGTTCGCATTAAGAAACAACATCTCGTACTACGATACTCCTATGCCTTTATTTTTTGTCTGTCAAGTATTTTATAGCCCCCGAAAAACGGCAACTGGTCAGCCTGTCCGGGCCCGCAGCACTTTTTTGTCGATCTTGCCAACGGCCGTCAGCGGAATCTCATCCACAAACTCGATGATTTTAGGCACTTCGTAAGGGGCGCATTGTTGCCGAGCGAATTTAATGATATCTTCCTTGAGGGCATCCTCGCCGCCGTCGAACTGGTAATCGGAATCGCGCTGGATATAAGCCTTGACAATTTCAGAGCCCGGTCTTTCAGGGTTGTCCACCCCGACTAAGGCCATCAGCTCAATGGCCGGATGCTTTGACAACACATCTTCCACTTTGCTGGAAAACACCTTGAACCCGCCCACATTAATCATGTCCTTGGTTCGATCCACCAGCCGGATGAAGCCGTCTTCATCCATGATGCCGACATCCCCCGTGTGCATGTAGCCGTCGTCATCGATGGCGTGCCGCGTCTCTTCGGGCTTGTTTAAATAGCCCTGCATGACCAGCGGCCCCTTGATGCAGATTTCGCCGGCCTCTCCCAGCGGGACTTCTTCGCCGGTGGCCGGGTCCACCAGTTTGCACTCCACATTGAGAAACGGCATGCCGATGGTTCCCAGCCTTTTCTTGCCTTTGGATGGGTTCATGGTGGCCACCGGAGAGGTTTCGGTCATGCCGTAAAGCTCAAGCAACTTGCCCTGTCCAATAATGTTTTCCAGCTCCCGCTGGGATTGCTCCGGAAACGGAGCGGCTGCCGAAATGCAGACTCCCAGACCGGAATGGTCCAGCTTCTTGAAGGCGGGATCGGCCATCAGCATCTGGTACAAAGACGGCACGTTGGCCAGGTTGGTGGGTTTGTATTTTTCCATTTCTTTACAAATATGCGCCGTGTCCCGGGGATTGGGAATCAGGATCTGGGGCCAGCCGAAAAACACCGCACCTTCAGCCACCGTCAGTCCCGCGATGTGAAACATGGGAAACGCCGACAGCAAAACGCCTTTGCCCCACTCCCATCCCAGCCAGCGGTTAATGCTCAAAATGTTGTGCGCCGCATTGCGATGGCTCAACATGGCGCCCTTGGGCGGCCCGGTGGTGCCGCCGGTGTATTGAATCCATCCCAGATCGTCGGGCGTCAGTTCAACGTGTACCGGCTCGGCGGAATATTTTTTGAGGACATCTTTGTGGAAATCCAGGACGGTTTTTCCCGGCAGGGCGCCGATTTTGCCCGTGGGGATTTTTTTGAGCAACTTGCCCAGCACCTGTTTTATTTTTGGCAAAAAGCCCGCCACGCTGGTGGCCGCCACCAGTTTCAACTGCGGGATATCCGGTGCAATTTTGACGATATGGCCGGCAAAAATGGCATCCAGGGTGACCAGAGCAACCTTTTTGCCGGTACTTCCCAGATCATTTAGCTGGTACTTGATCTGCTCAGCTGAAAGCAGCGGCGATACCCCGGAAACCACGCACCCGGCTTTCAGTGTGCCGATCACCGTAATGAGGTATTCCGGAATATTGGGCAGGTTGATGCCGACCACATCCCCCTTCTCAAAACCGTTTTCCCGCAACATATTGGCAAACCGGTTGGCATAGTTTTCCAGTTCGGCAAAACTGATTTCCACCCCCATGTATGCCAGAGCGGTCTTATCCGGCAGTTTTTCAAAACTGCGTCGGATCATATCCACATAGGTTGTTTCGAATTCTTCTGGTTTTAAATCCTCCAGCCCCTCATCCCAGTTCTTCTTCCAGAATCGTTGTGCATACATCGTAACCCTCCCCTGACTTTGTTTTCCGCCATTCGCTGCCCATATCCAGTACCCGAGCACATGGGTCCCATTTCCAGGTTTGCACTGTACCAACCGCATTGGCGCTTGACAATATATTTATTGTATTAGGGTCTTCGCCAGTTTGGAGAAAAAGCTTCAGAGATTCCGAGGATCAAGGATATAAAAAGGCCCAACCGGTTGCGGTTGAGCCCTTTTGAGTCTGGTATAAACAAGGTCTGAATGGGCCGGCTCAGTGCCGCATGAGAAAGGCCATGGCCGCATGATATTAATCAGCGCGATCATGGCTTGATGCATGGCAGCATGAGAGAAGAAAAAATTGCCGTTGCAGTCACCCACGGCATAAATATGGGGAACATTCGTCTGCAGGTTACCGTTAACCGGGATCCCTTTTGGGGTATAGTGCACCCCGCATTTTTCAAGTTTCAGGGGTTCCAGAACCGGCGTACGACCGGCAGCAAGCAGAAGTTTTTTCGCCAGAATACTCTCGCCTTCATGCGACTCGCGCCGGGTCTGTGCTAGCGAAAGCTCTCTACGGCCTGGCGGAAGATATCGTTAATAATGTGCACCTGCACTTCTTTTACGCCCG
>JAOZPY010000027.1:3863-14771 GCA_029932495.1 Desulfobacterales bacterium | reverse complement strand
AAAAAGTGGTGACCACCACCTGTTCCTACGACTGCGGGGGGCGGTGCCTGTTGAAAGTGCATCTGACCGATGGGCGAATTACGCGCATTGGAACCGACACCCGCCGCGGTCCGGGGTTGAAGGCCTGCCTGCGGGGATTGTCTCAAAAAAAGGTGATCTATTCACCCCAGCGCCTGACCCGGCCGCTGAAACGAAGGGGGCCACGCGGCAGCGGCCAATTCGAACCAGTCTCCTGGGATGAAGCGTTGAATACAATTGCCGCCCGGCTTAAGCAGGTCAAAGACAGCCGGGGGGCACAGTCCATTTTCCTGGCCAATTATTTTGCCAGCGAGGCGAGCCTGCACAATACCCATTCAACGGCCCAGCGATTTTTTAACATGCTCGGCGGATGCAGCGCAATTGCCGGGAACACCTCTTTTGAGGCCGCCGATTTTGCCTCCCGCACCACTTTCGGAACCCGTTATACCGGCAATAGTCGTGACAACCTGCTGTATTCCAAACTGATTATTCTATGGGGCTTTAATCCGTTGATATCGCGCTTCGGGCCGGATACCGTTGCTTACCTGGCAGCAGCCCGCAAAAAAGGCGTAAAAATAATCGGTGTGGACCCACGGTTGAGTCCCTCGGTAAAAGCCCTGGCCGACCAATGGATCCCCATCCGGCCGGCAACCGACACCGCCATGCTGATTGCCATGGCGTATGTCATGATTGTCGAAAACAGTTATGACCACCACTTCATTCAAGCTTATACCTCGGGTTTTGAAGCTTTCAAAGCCTATGTCATTGGAGATGAAGACGGTGTTGCCAAAACACCGCGCTGGGCTGCAAAAATTACGGGGGTGCCCGAAGATGACATCACAACGCTTGCGCGGGCCTATGCTACGATCAGACCGGCGGCCCTGATGGCTGGTTGGGCCCCGGGTCGCACTGCCTGCGGCGAGCAGTTTCACCGTGTTGCCATGACCCTGGCTGCCATGAGCGGTAACATCGGCGTTATCGGGGGGCATGTGGCCGGCGGCACCGGCAGCATGAAGCTGGGAAAGGTGGCGAAATCGCTGCCGGTGCCCCCGGCAGACAATGCACAAGTTCACATGAGCCAAATTTACGATGCTCTGATAGAGGGGAAAAGCGGCGGTTTTTCAGCAGATATCAAGCTGGTGTATGTGGTGGGCTGCAACCTGGTCAACCAGTTTTTAAATGTCAACAAGGCGGTCAGGGCCCTGAGGCGAATGGAATTTATCGTGGTCCATGAACTGTTTATGACACCCACGGCCCGCTATGCGGACGTGCTGCTGCCGGTGACCCATTTTATGGAACGTGAAGATATCGGACAGCCCTGGAGCGGCGGGCCTTACAACATCTACATGCATCAAGCAGTGGAGCCGCTGCCCGAAACCCGTTCGGATCTGACGATTTTTTCCCAGCTGGCAGCCCGCCTCGACCTGGAAGGTTTTTTACCTCAAAACGAAGAATACTATCTGCGACAGATGGTCAGCGCAACACCGGAACTTCCCGATTTTGAAACTTTCAGGCACCAGGATGCCCACCGCATGGCGCTCACGGAGCCCTGGGTGGCCTTTCGCCGCCAGATCGAGGACCCCCGCAACCACCCGTTTCCCACGCCATCGGGAAAAATCGAGATCTACAGCCAGAAAATTGCGGCCCTGAACCATGCGCAAATCCCCCCCATCCCCCGCTACCTGGAACCCTGGGAAGGCCCAGGAGATGTCCGGGTCCGTCACTATCCCCTCCAGTTGGTCAGCCCCCACTCAAAAGGCCGTGTCAACTCCCAGTTTGACAACATTGCGCATTTAAAACAAAAATGCGACGACCGCCTGTGGATCAACACGGCTGACGCCCGCCGGCGCGGCCTGCCGGATGGCAGCCGCGTCTGTGTCTACAATGATCGCGGCCGGCTGCGGACCACGGCCAGGGTTACCGATCGGATCATGCCCGGGGTGGTGAGCCTGGATGCCGGGGCCTGGTACCGACCGGATAAAAACGGCATTGACAACGGCGGCTGCGCCAACGTGCTCACCAACGATGGCATGTCGCCCGGCGGGGCCTTTGCCTGCAACAGCTGCCTGGTGGAAGTTGAGCAGGATAACCGCGATAAATTATAAAAGGAAAAATTCTAAAAATATTCACCATGAAAAAAAAATACATTCTAGGCGCTGTCATTGGCGGGAGCATTGTGGCCATGTTTATCGCCGTCGCGTTGCTGCCGTCCATTGTATCCAGCAAGACCGTAAAACCATTGGTGCTTGACAGCCTCAACCGGCGGATACCTGGATCGCTGCAGATCCAGGACTGGTCGCTGGGCTGGCTGACAAAAATGACCATCAGCGGGATCGTTTATGACAACCGCGGCAGGGACCTGCGGCTGAACGTGGCCCGGCTTAAAACCGACAGGGGCATTATCAGCTTCATCCTGAACCGGGGCAAGGCGGGGACCGTTAAAATTATTGATCCGCAGGTGATTTTTTTCCCCCCCGCCGGCCTGCAAGCCCGGGAGCCAAAAAAAGGCGGAAGGGTAAAAATTTCAAAACATCCACCAATTGCGGGACAAAAAAACATTTTTCCTGCTTTTTACGGGCACTATCAAATCAGCGGCGGTGAAATTCTGACTGCCGATGCCGCCGGGACGAAAAAAAAGGTGGCCAGCGGCCTGGAAATCCAATTGGACGCAGCCGGGCCTGATCAGCCGGTAGCCTTCCAGTTCTCCCTTCAGTCCGGAGATACTCACGGTCGTGCCTCCGGTGAGGGCCGTCTGCAGCCGGCGGCCGGCAAGCCCGCAACCCTGGAAAATATCCGCACCACCTCCCGGCTGCACGTCGAAAACTGGCCGCTGGAAAACCTGTCCGCCATTGCGGCCGGACGCATCAATATACCGTCCGCCGCAGGACGCCTGGACGCGGATGTTTCTCTGACGGGCAGTGGAACAGAAAAATTGCAAATTGAGGGTACAGCATCCATAAAGCAACTCAAACTTCGCGGCGGCCTGCTGGGCACCGATACGCCCACGATAAAAAAAATCCACATCAATCTCAGGGCGATGACACGCAACGGCACGCTGGCATTGCCCGCCCTGACCTTTCAGTCCTCACTGGTCAGCGGGTCGATCCGCGGTGACATTGACGATCAGGGCCACAGAGGGTTTGCCGGAGCGGTCGATGTGAACCTGGCCGAAATGTCTGCCCAGTTTCCCGGCACTTTAAAACTGCAAAAAGATACGCGAATCGTAAAAGGCAGATTGGCCCTGGCGGGCAGTCTGGAGAGCTCAGGAGCCGGGACATCCTTCGAAGGCCGGGCCCGCATCGACCGCCTGCAGGGACTCAGTGCCGGCAAGAAGATATCCTGGAACCAGCCGATGACAGCCAAAGTCCGGGGAAAAACGGGTCCGCAGGGGCTGCAGCTGAAAAATTTTTCCCTGCGCTCGGCGTTTTTAAATGCGGACGGTCAGGGAAACAAACGTAATATGCGGCTGAGCCTTTCAGCGGATCTTGCCGCCGCCTTAAAAGAAGTCAAAAAGTTTATCCAGATCAAACAATGGGGCGGCAACGGTCAATTGAAATTGAACCTCGCGGTCAACGAAAAAGCGAAAGATCTCGATACCATCAATCTGAAGCTTGAGGTTAACAATTTTGGGCTGCGTCACAATCGCAGCAGCCAGGTGCGCGCACATTCCGTGCGGGCAAATTTCACCGGCGACGGATCGCTGACGACCGGGCGGCTGATGCTTCGCAGCAGCCGGATGGACATCCGCCAGTTTTTCTTTCGGCAGAACAAAAAAATAATGCGCGACAAGCACCTGGTGCTGACCACCCGCGGCCGGATTGACCTTACGAAAAAAGCTTTGAACCTTGCGCCTGTTGACATTCGCAGCCAAGCGGGGAAAATCCATGTCCCGGCACTGGCCGTGGCGAACTTGACAGATATCGGCCACGACATCCAGGCCCGGGGTACGGCCGATCTGGACCTGGACAGACTGGCCGCCGGATACGGTGATTTCATGGGGTTGCCCCCCGGCACCCGGGTTTACGGCAACGGCCACCTTAAGGCTGACATGGATTTTTCCAATCCCAAAATCCAGCATTTTACCCTGCAGGGCCAGCTGTCGCCCTTTAAACTGGTATCGAAAAAACTTCCGGATATCACGGAAAAAAAGGTCACTTTCAAATCCGATGTGACGCGCAGCCCCGACGGCCGCCACATAAAAATCAATCAATTCGAGCTCAACTCCCGGGCCCTTTCGCTGACCGCCGACGGCCGTCTCGACCGGGTAGGGGCCAATCGGGTGCTTGAGGCCGCCGGCACCCTGACCCCGGACCTGGGCCTGGTTTCGACTTACCTGAAAAAAACGAACGGGGCAGGCATCACCTTCGCTGGCCGGAAGGCCACCCCGTTTACCATAAAACTGGTATCCAAGGAAAACCGCTGGGACAACCTCTTGCAGCACCTGCATTTTTCAGGGTCCCTGCATGTTACCTCCATCAAGGCCTTTGGTTTCGACCTGGCCCCCAATAACATCCCGATCCGCATTGCCGACGGGACCGCAGAAGCCCGGCTGACATCCCCGGCCAATGGCGGAGAACTGTCTTTGCAGCCGAACCTCGATATGCGTAAAGAACCCTATGTCCTGTCGTTTCCTAAAAATCTTGACATCTTAAAACAGGTGCAAGTTACACGGGCTGTCGCCGAAGAGCTGCTGGCGCTGATCCATCCGCTGTTCAAGGAGGCCGTCAAGCCCGAAGGCCGGGTCGGTCTGCAGATGCAATATTTAAACTGGCCCCTGGCACGAAAGGATCGCAAGCGGGTCTCTTTTGCCGGTTCGCTGCGGTTAGACGGCATCAAAATCAATTCCACGCCGCTTCTGTCCCGCCTGCTGTCCATAATGGGCGTCAGGCAGCGTGACTTTGACCTCGGAAAGCAAACTATCAATTTTAGCGCTGAGAACGGACGGGTAATATGCTCGCCGCTTACCCTTGATGTTGACGGGTCGCCGGTGGTACTGTATGGATCGGTGGGTTTTGACAAGAGCCTTGACTACACTGCCAAAATACCGCTGACAAAAAAAATGGTGGGTAAACGGGCTTACCGCCTGCTCAAAGGGATTGTTGTCAAAGTTCCCATCCGCGGCACCCTATCGAATCCTCAAATTGACCAGGCGGCCACACAGCAGGCCACCGGGGACCTGATGCAGCAAACTTTGCAGCAAAATCTCCAGCAGGGTGTTCAGAATCTTTTGCAGAACCTGTTGAAACAAAAGCAGTGATGACTCAAGTTTCACATCTGCGTTACTAGACCCATCCAAATATTTACAATGACGACGAAATGAAATCTATTCAAGGTGTGAATTGGCCGGCGCTTGGTGTCGTAAATAGAAAAACAGCAGCATCCCGGCGATGATCATCAAAAAACAAAGCACCTGGCCCATAGAAAAAGGTCCGAGCACAAATCCGAGCTGGACGTCAGGCTGGCGAAAAAACTCAATGACAAACCGCACCGTGCCGTAGCCAATCAGGTAAATGGCCAGCATGGCGCCCTTGGCAATCTTCACCCGTCGGATGCTCCACAGGAGGACAAACAGAAACAGTCCTTCAAAAACCGCCTCGTAAAGCTGGGACGGATGGCGCAACTGCCGGGTGGGCGCCAGCGGGAAATACATACCGATAGGAGATGTGGTCACCCGGCCGTACAATTCTCCATTAAAAAAATTTCCCAGCCGCCCGAAGGTGTATCCCAGGGGGATGGCCGGCGCGAACAGATCCACCCCGTCCCACCAGTCTATTTTGGACCGGCGCACATAAAGCCAGCCGGCGACGATTGCACCGACCAGCCCGCCATGATAGGACATCCCCGAAATGCCGGTAAAAGAGATTCCGTTGGCAAATGAAAAGGGTAAAATGATTTCCAGGGGATGTTTGAGGTAATAGGGCAGATTATAAAACAGCACGTAACCCAGGCGGGCGCCGATGATCAACCCCAGGATCAGGTAAGTGATGACATCTTTGACCTGGTCGGTGCTTATCGCAAAGCGTGTTTCATGTTTGAGGCGGTAGCATACCAGCAGATACGTCAGGGCAAAGGCCACGATATACATCAGCCCGTAATACTGTAACCGGAACCAGCCGATTTGAAATATAACCGGGCTGATGTGCCCGGGAAGATGTTGCCACCAGTACCAAAAACTCTTCATCCAGCCACGCTCTCCTCATATGAATTTTATAATGGCATGAAATTTATACCTTAATCGAGCGAAAGTCGAGGGTGCCCCAGCTTCAAGGCGTCCAGGGACGAAGCTGTAAACATCTACCGCAAGCCCCTGGCAACGCAGAAGATGGGGTGCCATCGACTTTCCCGGAGGGTAAACAAAATGAAAAAAAAGCCTTTAAAAGTATATCTCATTCATCGAAGAGATATAACGGCTTGGCAAATATGTCATAAATTATTATGAATTTAAAATATTACCACTGTTTTTTCATTTTGTTTGCGATCGATTAAGGTTATACCATGCAACCGACCCCATTCCCAGCCCTATTTGATCGACCGGATAAAAGGGACCTGGTTGCACGAAAATTACAGCCCGTTGACCGGTGGTGATTCAATCAGTTTTATCATTCCGCTTTCTGTCAGTTAATGCCGTTTTTTACAGAATTTCGGTTTGGGATGTGATATATTGATAAGTATGCTTTAAACGAATTCAGGCCTTTCTGATCTGAAGAATCATAAAAACAGGGGGAACAACGCCAATCAGGCAACTGACAATCGATGATGAGCAGCTGGCCAGTTTAGTTTGATATTATTTTTTCGCGAGCCCTTAATATGTGGAGGAAGCAATGGGATTGACCGGTGAAGATCGAAAAATCACTTTCGGGCTGTTGATTATACGGGTGGGGCTGACGGCAGTTCTGCTGATCCACTGCCTGCCACCGCTGTTCGCGGGAGCTGCTGCCTGGCAACGAATCGGAACCCCCCTGGGTTTTATCAACATCGGCCTGCCGCCCACTTTTTTAGGTCTTGTTGTGCTACTGCTGGAGGCCCTGGGAGGAATCAGCCTGGTTTTCGGCTATTTTTTCCGCATCGCCTGTATCATCCTGACCGTTTTATTTGGTTTATATTTCTTCAATTACTTCAGGGTCGGCTACCACACCTTGATGCTGTGGTCCATGGGGCTTGCGACCGTATTTTTAGGACTGCTCTACACGGGGCCTGGTCGTTATTCCATTGCCGTCAAGCTTGAAAAAAAATAAGCCCGGTGCCGGTGACAAGTCTTTTTTTATCCGCCGGCGCAAACAGCCCCCGACACTATTTTCGCCCGGGATAAGTCCAATGGCAACCGCCGAAATCAATGTCACCTGCCTGGAAGATATCTGCCTGACACGCATTGCAGATGACACGGTTCAAATCAACTGGCAACGCTGGCCAAAAAATCAGCGCGTTGCCATCTTTTTGGGCACTTCCCCGGAAAAAATCGACCGGCATCAACCGGTTGCCCAAACCACGAAAAAATCCAGCGCCACAATTTCAGGTCTTAACCCGTCGGTGCGCTATTATTTTGAAATAACGCCGGATCATGGTCCGAAACGAATGATCAGCGACCGACGGGTACCGCTGGAAGGTTCAGTGAATTTCAGGGACCTTGGCGGATACAAGACCGCCGATGGCCGGCGGGTCAAGTGGGGGCGGGTTTTTCGCTCGGACAATCTGGCCCGGCTGACCGATGGCGACGTGGTTTTTTTGCAGCGAATGGGGATTCGACTGGTCTGTGACTTTCGCACCCCGGCGGAAGTAAAAAAAATGCCGGATCGGATTCCTTCGCCCAGAGTCGCCGAATACTTGCATCTGCCCATCCGTTACGGGCAATACGACCCCGCCGATACCTTTGAAAGAATCAAAAAAGGCGACATCGACTGGATGACCGAATCGTATATGGTCGGAAGCTACATTAAAAACATCGAGCATTCTGCATCAGTATGGACCACATTTTTCCGTCGCTTGGCCTCTGCTTCCAGCCTTCCTGTGGTTTTTCACTGTACCGGGGGCAAAGATCGTGCCGGGGTTGGTGCTGCTCTGGTTTTGCTGGCTCTGGGGGTTGCCGATGAAACGGTGATCGAAGATCATGGCCTTTCAAATATTTACATTGCCGGTGTGCTCAAAAAAATCAGCGCCGAGCTGCGCGACATTGGTGTGGCGATGGAAAAAGTAGCCCCCTATTTCACCGCACCCCGGGCCGCCATCACCGCTTTGCTGGCCCACATCCGGCAGACCTATGGATCGGCCGCCGGTTATCTGGAAAAAAAGGCCCGCATCGGACCGGACATTATCGCCCGGCTTAAAACTGATCTGCTGGAATAAGACCCGGGTAAAAACTTCTTGAATTGACATTGAAGCAGGTTTTTTTTATACTGATTCATTAATGGTGCGGGGCACCCGTTCACCCGTAATGCATTGAGAAGTTACAACATCTCCAAACATCGTAAAATTGTTAAAAAGAGACGGTGATGGAAGAAAAAATCTTGGTCGTAGATGATGAAGACTACCACCGGGAGTTGATGGAAAAACTGCTTGAGAGACTGGGATACCAAGCGGTGGTGGCAGACTCCGCGGAGCAGGCTTTTTCCCTGTTGCAGGGGCAACAGTTTCCTTTGATCATCACGGATCTCATCATGCTGGAAATGGATGGCGTGGAGTTCTGCCGGCGGATTCGTGAGACCGATGCCAAAACCGTGGTCATTGCATTAACCGGACACGCCGACCTGTATGACCTGGAAAAGTTAAAAGAAGCCGGGTTTGACAACCACCTTAGCAAGCCTTTCAAAATTGACGTCATCAAACAGGCCATCGAATCTGGCCTGGCGCAGTTTCGGCAGCGCAGCCAGGACGACTGAACTCAATTCAAACACTTCTATGAAAATGGGCCACTGACCACCTGGTTACGGCCCTGCTTTTTGGCCTCATAAAGATACTGGTCTGCTTTGTTGATCAACGCCTCGGGCGTGATGACACCGGCCGGTACCAAAGCGTCAAACCCGGTAACACCAAAACTGGCGGTAATCGATATTTTACCTTCGCCGGTTTCGATTACTTCCCGGGCCACATGTTTTCGCAATCTTTCCGCCAGCCCCTGGGCATTTTCCAGCCCGGTTTCCGGCAACACCAACAAAAATTCCTCCCCGCCGTATCTGGCCAGCCAGTCAGTATCGTTGCGGATCAATTCGGTGATACTCTGAACCATTTTCTTTAGCACCTGGTCTCCAGCCTGGTGGCCGTAAGTATCATTAACCTTTTTAAAATGATCAATATCACACATGGCCACCGCCAGCGGTCGCCTGTATCTCAGAGCCCGGGTGACTTCCCGTGGCAAAAGCTCGTTGAGATACCCGCGATTGTAACACCCCGTCAGTGAATCCCGGCGGGAAAGTAATTTGATTTCCCGATTGGCCCGCTCCAGTGAAAGGTGCTTTTTGCGCAGCCTTTCGTAAAGCAAGGTATTTTCCATTACCAACGAGCATTCTTTGGTCAGAATCGTCAGCAGCTTCAAGTCTTCATGGGTGATAAAACTTTCCTGGATGGGGCTCAGCAGCAATACCACCCCCAGGGTACGTTTGACCGTGGTCAGCGGCAGCATGACCACCGACTTGGCGCTTTCAAAAGCCAGAGCGGGAATCAGCGCCGGCTGGCGACGATTAATGATCCAGGAAAAAATACCACATTCAATTTGAAGATCGATTTCCCTGCGGCACAGTCTGGCCATGTCTTCCGGCTCGGCATATTTAAGTGCAAATTCATTGGTAATTTCATCAACCAGATACAGTGCGCAGACCTCCACTTCGATTAAATTGCGGATCTCATTTAAAAAAGTATTCCATATCTGACGGATGGTGGTGGGAAAATCAATTTTATCCTGGAACTGTCCCAGCCGTTCAATATTGTCGATAAGCTCTAAAAGCGCGACGCGTTTTTCTTTCATGGCAGATCAGTTTATCCCTCACGCCCTGAGTCTCAGGCCACTTCAGGACTGGCAAACATCCGAGGTGTCGGAAACAGCTGTTTGTATAGGTCTGCTTATTTGCTGCTTTATTCTTAAATATATATATTTTAGCACAATCGGGTACTTATCGAAAGAGCAGAGTTCCCCTCCACGTTGCAACATTAAGGTTCAGTCGAACGCGCTGATTTTTACGCTGGATTTATAAAGCCTTTCGGTGTAGGTTCGAATTCATGCCGCCCAACGGTTAAAGCTGCCTGACAGGAATCGAAAGGAAACAGCCCCATGCCGGCTTCACAAACCGTAACCCTGTTCATCCAGTGTCTGGTGGATGGAATTTATCCTGAAGTGGCCCAGGCCATGGTACGGATTTTCCGGCACCTGGGAATGAAGCTTACGTGCCCGACGCAACAGACCTGCTGTGGGCAACCGGCTTTTAATGCAGGATACCGGCGTGAAGCCCGGGTGGCCGCCCAGCACTTTATCCGCCTTTTTGAATCCGCCCAGACCATTGTTTGCCCTTCCGGTTCCTGCGTGACCATGGTGCGACACCATTATCCCGAGTTGTTCGACGATGATGCCGCCTGGCACGAGCGTGCCGTCCAGGTGGGCGCCAGAACCTATGAGTTGACCCAGTATCTGGTGGACATCCTCGGGGTGGAGGATCTCGGAGCCCGATATAACGGCACGGTCACCTACCACGACTCATGTCACCTGCTGCGCTACCTGAGGGTCAAAGAGCAACCACGCCGGCTGCTGCGTAAAGTGGCGGGGCTCGATTTTATCGAAATGCACGACTCCGACCGCTGCTGTGGATTCGGCGGGACTTTTGCATTCAAATATGAAGACATCTCAGCCGCCATGGCCGCAGACAAGGCCCGCAACATCATCGCCTCGGGAGCGGACACCGTCGTGGG
>JAOZPY010000027.1:0-3763 GCA_029932495.1 Desulfobacterales bacterium | reverse complement strand
TGGCCGCAGACAAGGCCCGCAACATCATCGCCTCGGGAGCGGACACCGTCGTGGGTTGTGACATGGGCTGTTTGATGAATATCCAGGGAACGTTGAGCCGCATGGGGTCTCCGGTAAAAGCCCTGCATATCGCCCAGATTTTAGCCGGCTGACATTGTGATGATTTCACCCCGGAAATTCCTGCATTGTAAAACATGCAGCCTGTTTCTAAGTGCCCGATCGGGCACGACTGTCTGTGTGGGTCTGCCTGCCCAACGGAATTGCGAAGCATTCATGCCATCGGGCAGACTGATTTAAAAACCGTTTATGAAAGTCGAACCCATGGATGAAATCATTTTTGCCGACTATCTTGCCGAAACGCGCAAGGCTCTGAAAAATCAGGTGCTGCAACATGCCCTGGCGGATCTGCAGAATCGCTTCGGTCGGGGCACGGCGCTGGCCTACCAGAATCTGCCGGAAGGCCCGGATTTGCGTCTGAAGGCCCATGAAATCCGGATGGAAGCCATTGGCAATCTGGATGTGCTGCTGGCAACCCTGGCCGGCAATGTTCGCAAAAACGGCGGGCAGGTGTTTTTTGCCGAAGATGCCGCGGCGGCGGTGGACTACTGTCTTGGGGTTGCCGCCCGGCACAATGCCCGGCTGGCTGTCAAGGGAAAATCCATGATCAGCGAGGAAATCGGGCTGAACCGTGCCCTGGCCAATGCCGGCATCGAGGCGGTGGAAACCGACCTGGGAGAATATATCGTTCAGCTGGCCGGAGAAGGCCCTTCCCACATCATTGCACCGGCCATCCATAAAAACCGTGACGATATCGGCCGTCTTTTTGCCGACCGGCTCAAGATCCCTTATACCAACGATCCGCCCAGCCTGACCCGGGCGGCCAGAAAATCGCTGCGGGAAAAATTTCTGACTGCTGATATTGGCTTTTCGGGCTGCAACCTGGCCTGTGCCGAAACCGGCCATATCACCACGGTTTCCAACGAAGGCAATATCCGCATGGCCATCACGATGCCACGGGTTCACGTGGCCATTATGGGGATGGAACGCGTCGCCGCCCGGCTGCAGGACCATGACATGCTCCTGCGGCTGCTGTGCCTTGCCGCAGCAGCACAGAACATGAGCACTTACGTCAGTTACATCGGTGGGCCCCGCTGGAAGCAACAAGTGGACGGGCCGCAAGAATTTCACCTCGTGATCCTGGACAACGGACGCAGCCGCATCCTGGCCGATGAGCAGTTCCGGGAAATGCTGTACTGCATTCGCTGTGCCGCCTGCTTGAATGTCTGCCCGGTTTATGGCAAAATCGGCGGCCATTCTTACGGACATCCTTATTCCGGGCCCATGGGTGCCGTGATCATGCCGCTGTTGGCCGGCATCAACGCCGGCAGGGATCTTTGCCAGGGGGAAACATTGTGCGGAGCCTGCCGGGATGCCTGCCCGGTCAACATAGACCTGCCGCGCATGCTGCTGGCCCTGCGGGCCAAACTGGCCGATGGAGACGACCGGTGGAATGTCGTGCGGGCCGATCGGGGTGAAAAAGCCGCCTTCCATTTGTGGTCGTGGATCATTCGCAATCGGCGGGTGTATGAATTTTTTCTCCGGCTGGCATCCTGGGGCCAGCGTTTTTTCCCGCACCACAACGGCATGATCCGCCGGCTCCCGCCGCCCATCAATGGCTGGACCCGGCACCGGGACATCCACCCGCCGGCAGCCCAAAGCTTCATGCAACGCTGGAAAAAAGGATTATAGGTTCACTTTCCGATCCGCACGGATAAAAATGCTGAAAGGAATATCACTTTCGATGGAACAGCAGGCATTTATAGGCCGAATCCGCTCGGCACTGGGCAGGGCTTCCACAACGGCACCCAATGCAGCCGATCTTTGCACCAGCCGGTTTTCCGCTGAACAGCGTGAAATACTGGAGCGAATTCACAATCGTTCGCAAGCGCAAAGGCGGCGGCTGCTGGAACGGCTCAAGGAAATGGCCGCACCGATTCATTTGAACATTATCCCGGTGCAAGACGCCTCCCAGGCGGCAGCGGCGGTTGCTGATCTCGTCCGCCACAAAAAACCAGAATGGGGCGAACAAAAGTGCATCGCGACCTGGAAGCACCCCCTGGTCGAAGATCTGCAACTGGCCAATGTGCTTTCCGATCAGCAGGTGCCGGTTTACGTGATCGACCCAAATGACCGCCAGTTCAAGGGGTTGTCCGCAGCGCAAGCCCGACAGCAGTTGCGCACCCGGGTGATCGCGTCCTATATCGGCGTGACCGCCGCCGATTATTGCATGGCCGATACGGCAACCCTGGTGCTGAGAACCCGCCCGGGCCAGGCCCGCTCGGTTTCACTGGTGCCTTCAATTCACATCGGCGTCATCCATATCGAACAGATTATTGCCGATCTCAAGGAGCTGTACGCGCTTTTGCTGTGGGATCCCGAAGACCGCAAAGAGGGGCTGACCAACTGTATGACGTTTATTTCCGGCCCAAGCAAAACCGCCGATGTCGAGGCCACCATGGTGCACGGGGCCCATGGCCCGCGGGAGGTCTATATTCTGGTAATTACCAATTCAGCCGCCGGTCAAATCCTCCCGGGCCGGTGAAAACACCTCGATGATTTCGGCGGAGGATTCCAGATTCTGCCCGCTGTGCACCACATCGCCGGGGATATGATAGGCATCGCCGGCGCTGACCACCTTTTTCTCCCCGGCAATGGTCAGTTCAATGCGCCCCTTGAGCACGGTGCCGATCTGCTCATGGGGATGGGAGTGCTCGGGCACCGTCGCACCCGGCGCCAGGCTGAAAAAAACCACGGTCATGTTTTGGCCCGCAATGATGCGCATTTCCACCCCCTCGGCCGGGGATTGTGCCTCCATGGCCTGCACGTGATAGAAAGTCATCGTCCTCCTTCCTTTTTTACAACCCCAGGTACGTCTTGCGAATGTGGGGATTGTCCAGCAATTCCCGGCTGGGCCCGCTCAGGGCGATGCGGCCGTTTTCCAGCACGTAGCCGCGGTCTGATATTTTAAGCGCGTGATAGACATTCTGTTCGATCAACAAAATGGCGGTGCCCTGGCGGTTGATTTTCTCGATAATTTCAAAAATGGTGCTGACCAGCACCGGGGCCAGACCCAGGGATGGTTCATCAAGCATCAGCAACGTGGGCAGAGACATCAGACCGCGGCCCATGGCCAGCATCTGCTGTTCACCGCCGCTGAGGGTCCCGGCTTTTTGCTCCAGCCGCTCTTTTAACCGGGGGAAATAGGCAAATACCTGCTGCATGGTTTCCTGCCGTGCCTGCCGTGTGCGCGCAAACTGGGCCCCCATTTCCAGGTTTTCCAGCACTGTCATGGTTGGAAATATCTGCCGGCCTTCCGGGACATGGCTGATACCCTGCTCGACGATCCGCGCGGAGGGTGCCCGGACGATATCGTTTTCATTCAGTAAAATCCCCCCCGCGCGGGGTCGCAGCATCCCGGAAATGGTTTTCAGCAGGGTGGACTTGCCCGCTCCGTTGGAACCGATCACGGAGACAATCTCCCCGGGATGGACCTCGATGTTGACAGCCCTGAGGGCCTGCAGATCACCGTAAAAAACATCGATTTCACTTACCTTGAGCACTTAAATACTCCTTGCCCAGATAGGCTTCGATCACCTTTTCATTTTTGACCACATCCCGGGGGGCGCCTTCGGCGATCTTCAACCCATAATTGATCACGATGACCCGTTGGGACAGCGCCATGACACCCTGCATCACGTGTTCG
>JAOZPY010000338.1 GCA_029932495.1 Desulfobacterales bacterium | reverse complement strand
GTTTAATCGGCCTCCCCATAACCGGTGCCCGGGTGTTCTGGTCGCGCACCATCGCAGAGCCTTCTCCGCAGGCCTTTTGCCGGCGCATAAAGGGAAAAGAATTTACCGCTGTCCAGCGCCGGGGTTTGGCCGTGGCAGGCTTGAACGCTGGGAAGCTGGAAAGCCAGAAAGCCAAAAAATATAGCCTTCCGGCTTTCCAGCCTTTTGGCCTTTCAGCCTTTGAAGGTTCAAGGTTGACTGGACCATTTAATCTGAAACCTAAACTGAGTGTTTTAAATTATTGGGAATGCAAAAACGAGACTTGAAAAAACAATCGCCGACCGATGTGCTCGATGGATATCAAGTCATCGTGGACAAAGACTACTGGGATAAGCTGCAGCAAAAAGACAGTCTGCTGATCTGCAATCGCACCCTTTTCCGGCCCCATTGCGCCGGGCAGCTTCTTTTCGACTTTCTGGGCCAGACGGTCATGGTGGACATGACCGCCCGCTGCCTCAAGCGCATGCACGGCAGCCGCTGGGAAAAAAGCGACGACCCCCTGCTGGAGCTGGTAACCGTGCTGTACCTGAACAACGTTGGTGATCTTTACCCCGTGGGCACAGATATCGTCAGTGCAAAGGACCTCCGGGAGGGCCATTTTTTCCGGGGGCCCCACGCGTTGAAAACCGACGCCCTGCTGGAGTGCTATGGACGCGATGTGGGCGGCTTTCGCCGGGCCGCCGAATCCCTGCAGGGCCAGAGTGTGGAAATGGCCGCTACCGCCTACCGGCTGCTCCCGTTTCCGCGGCTGCCTTTATATTATCTGCTCTGGGAGGCAGACGAAGAATTTTCCGCCCGCATGACAATTCTTTTTGACCGCTTCATAGAAAAAATACTCGCAGCCGATGCCATCTGGGCCCTGGTCAACCGGGTGTCCGCCGAACTGCTCAAAGGATGCGATTAAGCCTCACGTTTATCCCACACCCGCGCATTGACCAAGTGCACCGGCTTGTTTCCCCGGTAATACGCAATCAACTGTTCCACCACCCCGGCGCTCATGTTGTGCATGCCTTCAAAAGTGAATGCAGCCGTATGGGGGGTCAACACCACGTTGTCCAGTTCCAGCAGCGGCGACTGGCTCGGAGGTTCTTCCTCAAACACATCCAGTCCGGCACCGGCAATTTTCTTGTTTTTCAGGGCCTGGTACAGGTCAGCTTCATTAACAATTCCACCCCTTGCGGCATTGATCAGAATGGCTGTGGGCTTCATGAGTTCCAGGGTTTTTGCATTGATGATGCCCTTTGTTTGGGCCATCAAAGGCACATGCAGACTGACGATATCCGAGACCTTGAGCAAATCTTCGATTTGCATTTTTTCAATGCCCTGCTCCAGCGCAAATTCTTCCGGCCAGAAGGGGTCATGGGCCACCACCTTCATCTCAAAACCCCTGGCGCGCAACGCCACGCAACGACCGATAGCGCCCAACCCGATCAGACCGAGGGTTTTCTGCCAGATCTCCAGGCCCATAATCTTGGTATGCTCCCAGCGTTTTTCACGCAGACTGCGGTCACAGTATATAATCTTGCGGGCCACATTCAATATCAAGGCAAAAGTATGATCGGCCACGGCCTGGTTGTTGGCCCCCGGGGTGTGAAAAACAATGGCCTGGTGGCGGGTGGCTGCATCGATATCCACGGTATCCAGCCCGGCTCCCATCTTGGCGATGGCTCTGACCCGCGGGGCCATGTCCAGCACCTCATCATTAACGCGCAGGTCATTGCCGCATAAAATGGCATCGGCCTGCCCCAGGGCCTTTACAAATTGAGGGTCATCCACCCCTGAGCCGCGCATATCGATGATCTGCATGCCCGTCTGCTCCAACTGCTCCATGGGGGTGTTGTCAAAAGCACAAAACGGCCGGGCCTCAATGAGAACAGTAAATTTTTCCATAGCTGTATTTTCTCCAGGTTGCTTAAATTCCAATAAAGTTGCTGTACGCGTCGCGCAGGTGGGATGTTTCTATCGCTCTAGTGTGCATTTTGGGCGTATTGCACGCATTCGGCTAAAATCCAAAAACTCGGGCTGAGGCCCTCAAACAGTTTGGATTTCTTAACGCCGAATGCGTGCAATACTTTTTTCCCAAAATGCACAAGGTCGCTGATAAAAACATCCCACCTGCGCTTGGTATGGATTTGCTTGTCAAAATCAAATTATCCGTTAAAGCAAAGCTTAATGAAGTTATCCGAATTTGCTCTGAACTGAGCGCAATATGTATTTTGGTTGAGCGTCATTGTCCATTTGGGGAAACAAGCCAGCGGATTGGTGGGCGTTAAAAATTGCAAGCTGTCTGAGGCGCTTGCGCCGAGTTCTTGCAATTTAGCCCACCGATTCGTTGGCGCCCCAAATGGACACCGGGAGCGAAATCAAAATACATATTGCGCGGCGTCGACCGCACCTTACTTAAGAGCCTCCCTTGTGTTTGTATAATTTTCTACTTTCAAGATGTTTTTACCGCTATTGATTCAATTTTCAACCCTCGATGGTAAAAATTCCGGTGTACGTTTCCGGGGTTATTTTCCGCAGTTCTTCCTTCACGGTGTCGGACATATCCAGAGACTCGATAAATTCAGCGATGGTCCGGCGATTGATTTCGCCATGGGTGCGCGTCAGGGCTTTTAAGGCTTCGTAAGGCTCGGGGTAGCCCTCACGTCGCAGAATGGTCTGGATGGCCTCAGCCACCACGGCCCAGTTGTTTTCCAGATCGGCCTTGATCACATCGGGATTTAAAATCAGCTTGCCGAGACCTTTTTCCAATGATTTCAGCCCGATAAATGTGTGTGCCAGGGGCACTCCGATGTTGCGGGTCACCGTGGAGTCGGTCAGGTCCCGCTGCAGCCTGGAAATCGGCAGTTTGGCCGCCAGGTGTTCAAAAAGCGCGTTGGCCACGCCAAGGTTGCCCTCGGAATTTTCAAAGTCGATGGGATTGACCTTGTGGGGCATGGCCGAGGATCCCACTTCGCCTTTTTTTATCTTCTGCTTGAAGTACTCCAGTGAAATATAGGTCCACAGGTCGCGGTCCAAATCGATCAGAATCGTGTTGATCCGTTTCAGGTTGTCGCAGAAAGCCGCCAGGTTGTCATAGTGCTCTATCTGGGTGGTCACCCGGCAGCGCGAAAGCCCAAAAGTACGGTTTACCAGCTGATCTGCGAATTGCTCCCAATCGACATCCGGATAGGCCACATGGTGGGCGTTGAAATTGCCGGTCGCCCCTCCGAACTTGGCTGAAAATGGAATTGCATCCAGCTGCCCGGTCTGCACAGCCAGACGGTCGACAAACACATAAATTTCTTTTCCCAGGCGGGTGGGAGAAGCCGGTTGGCCGTGGGTCCGGGCCAGCATGGAAACATCTTTCCAGCGGTGAGCCATATCGGTCAGAATGGCAACGACCTGCTGCAAGGCCGGCTTGATCACCTGCTGATAGCCCTGTTTCAGCGCAAGGGGCATGGCAGTATTGTTGATGTCCTGGGAGGTGAGCCCGAAATGAATAAATTCCTTGTAATCTTCCAGTCCCAAGGAATCGAATTTTTCTTTTAAGAAGTACTCCACCGCTTTGACATCATGGTTGGTTGTCTTTTCGATATCCTTGACGCGGCGGGCATCAGCCAAGGAAAAATGCCGATAGATTTCCCTCAGGGGTTTAAACAAACTGTCCGGAAAACTTTTCAGCGGCGGCAGGGCAAGTTTGCACAGGGAGATGAAATATTCCACTTCCACGAGCAGCCGGTGTTGGATCAGGGCACCCTCTGAAAAGTAATCCGCCAATTTTGCGGTAATCTTCCGGTAGCGCCCGTCCACCGGCCCAATGGCTTCCAGGGATGAAAATTCCATAATGATATCCGTTCGTTGAATTGATACAGGGTAGCTTCTCAATAAGTTGCACCCGGCCCGCGTGATATGTATTTTGGCATCGCTTTCTGTGTCCATTTGGAGCGCCATCGCATCGGTGGGCTAAATTGCAAGAA
>JAOZPY010000337.1:1702-4009 GCA_029932495.1 Desulfobacterales bacterium | reverse complement strand
GCATCTGTTCAGCGGGTGCCGACGCGACCCTGGCCGGCGTGATTCCCACACCGGCAGTGGCTTTTCTAACGGCAATGCTCAAGGCTGAGGCCGGCATTGTCATCTCGGCCTCCCACAATCCTTTTTATGACAACGGCATTAAAATATTCGGCGCCGATGGCTTCAAGCTGTCCGATGAAATCGAGACCCGGATCGAGAAATTGATTTTAAGCGATCCTGTTGATGATCAAGCCCACCCCCGGACGGGGACTGTCTCCCGGCTTGATGACGCCCTGCAGGCTTACCGCCGGTTTCTCCAAAAAAACTGGCCGACGGACTTGTCCATGGATGGACTCAATCTCGTGCTGGACTGTGCCAACGGCGCCACTTACAAAGTGGCACCGACCCTGTTTTCCGAACTTGGAGCCAGGGTGCGGGTGCTGGGAGCATCTCCGGACGGCATAAACATCAACGCGGATTGCGGCTCGGAACATCCCGGGGGATTGATAGAACAGGTCCTGGCCACGGGAGCCGATGCGGGGTTGGCATTTGACGGGGACGGTGACCGGCTGATTGCGGTGGACGAGACCGGTGAAATTTTGTCCGGCGATCAGATCCTGGCTATTTGTGCCCGTACCATGCAGCGCAAGGGTGTGCTGGACAATGACGTGGTCGTCAGCACCATCATGAGCAACCTGGGACTCGGGGCGGCCCTGAAAAAAATGCAGCTGCGCCATGAAACCGCGGCCGTGGGTGATCGCTACGTGGCCCAGAAAATGATCGCCGCTGGGGCGGTGCTGGGGGGAGAAGATTCCGGGCACATGATTTTTCTAAAGGACCATACCACCGGCGATGGCATTTTAACGGCTCTGAGGCTGCTTGAGGCCATGCGCCTGGAAAACAAGCCGCTTTCAGTTCTGCGCCGCATCATGACCGTCTACCCCCAGGTGTTGATCAACGTCGAGGTTTCAAGCAAACCGGAGATTGAAAGCCTGCCGGGGGTCATGGCCGCCATCAAAAAGGTGGAATCCGAACTGGGAGAGAAGGGCAGGGTGCTGGTGCGTTATTCCGGAACTCAGCCGCTTTGCCGGGTCATGGTGGAAGGCCCCGATGAAGACAGCACGCGACAATATTGCATTCAACTATCTGATATTATAATTAATAGTATTGGATCTGAAGGAGGATGAACCTGGAAATGCATATCCGGGCAATGGGAAACCGGATACTCCCGTGGCTGAAGATCCGGTTTCCCGTTTGCCGGTTATTCCCGCGTGCCGCCTAAGATGCGCAGCAGCATTAAAAACAGGTTGATGAAATCCAGGTACAATTTTAGCGCGCCCATAATCGCGCCCTTGCGAACCACGCCAGCTTCCAGTCCGTCGGGCTGGGTAAGCGCCATGGTTTTAAGATGCTGGGTGTCATAGGCGGTCAGGCCGACAAATACGATGACCCCGATGTAGCTGATGATCATGCTCATCGCCGAACTGCGGAAAAACATGTTAACCACCGAGGCGATGATGATGCCGATCAGGCCCATGGTCATAAAGCCGCCCACCGAGGTCAGATCCCGCTTGGTGGTCCAGCCGTAAATGCTGCAGGCCACAAATGTGGCTGCGCAGATGAAAAATGTTGAAGTAATGGACGAAGCGGTGTAAATGAGAAAAACAAAGGATAACGTCGCTCCGTTGAGGGCGGAATAAAGGATGAAAAGGCCCGTCGCCGTCGAAGCCTGCATTTTTTGAATCCGGGCACTGATAATAAAAACCAGGGCCAGCTCACCGATGATCAGCCCGAAAAATAAAAGCTGGTTGCCGAAAATAAGTTTTTGCAGGGCCGGGGTGCTGGCCACGTAATAGGCCACAAAACCAGTCAGCCCGAGGCCAATGGCCATCCAGTTGTAAACGCTGCGAATAAATGTATTGACCCGCACCTGGGTCTGGGTCTGTTTAAGGGGTACGGATTCCATTATTTCCTCCTTAAAAGATTATTGTCATTCGATCTGGATGATCAATTTATGATCGTAATATAACACAATCGCCGTCATTTGCAAGATCATAGCTTCAATGAAACCGGAACAAATATACCAGGAGCTCAAGGAGCTGGCTGAAAAGCTGGGAATCCCCGTTTCAGAACAGAATTTTCGCGCCACCGGCGTCAAGGCCAAAAGCGGCTTGTGCAAGGTCAAGGGCAAAAGGCTTTTTATCATGGATAAACACAAATCCGTGAGCAAAAAAATCAGGATCCTGGCAGCCCAACTGGCAAAGATGCCCCATGAAGATGTTTTTATTGTACCCGCTGTGCGGGAGTTGCTTGAAAAATATAAAGACA
>JAOZPY010000337.1:0-1602 GCA_029932495.1 Desulfobacterales bacterium | reverse complement strand
CCCTGCCTCAGGCCATTTTTATTTTACTCTTAAAGATGAAAATGCGCAGATCAACGCGGTCATGTTTCGCGGTCAGCAGCGGCACCTCAAGTTTGAACCTGCCGACGGTATGGGCGTCACCGGCATGGGGCGTATCAGTGTTTACGAGCCCCGGGGAACCTACCAGGTTATCCTGGAATACCTGGAACCGTCCGGTGCCGGAGCGCTGCAGATTGCATTTGAAAAACTCAAGAGCCGTTTGGCCTCCAAAGGATTTTTTAATGAACAGCATAAACGTCCCCTGCCATTTATGCCATCCAAAATCAGCCTGATCACTTCACCCACCGGCGCGGTCGTCCACGATCTTCTGAATATTATCCAGAGGCGGGCTGCGGGTGTGCGGGTTGAAATCATACCGGTCAGCGTCCAGGGGGCCGGCGCTGTCGAGCAGATTGTCGATGCCCTGGTGCTGCTTAATGACAGGGCGGATTCCGATGTGGCCATCCTGGCGCGTGGCGGTGGATCTCTGGAAGATCTGCAGGCCTTTAATTCCGAACCTGTGGCCCGGGCCGTTTTTGAATCGCAAATCCCGATTATTTCGGCAATCGGCCATGAAACCGATTACACCATTGCTGATTTTGTGGCAGACCTGCGTGCCCCGACTCCCTCGGCCGCCGCCGAACTGGTGGTGCCGGAAAAAACCGAGCTCAATCGTCGCTGTACGGAACTTAAGCGGGCTCTTATTTATAATATAAATAATTTTATCAGGCAGTTAAGAAAAACTATTGAGGAGCTGAACAGCCGGCTGAAGGCCCCGGAACGTCAAGTCGAAGATTTTCGCCTCCGCCTGGACGATCTCATTAACCGGTTGGAAAACATGGCCCGGGGTCGAATTGGACACGAAAATGAACGTTTGAACTTCTGGACAGACCGTCTGCTGGCCAATAATCCCCGAAGTCAGTTGATTAAAATTAATGAAAAACTTGATCAAATAAATACTAATCTATTTAAAACACTAATTTTTTATTTAAAAGATCGGCAGAACAAATTGCGCACGCAAACCGCAAAGCTGGACGCATTGAACCCCTTGGCTATTCTTGCGCGGGGTTACAGCATTACCCGTACCCTGCCCGGGACTCTCGTGGTCAAAGACGCTCGCAACGTAACGCTTGACCAGCAGTTGGAGGTGATGCTGTCCCGGGGAAAGCTTTTCTGCCGCGTAGAAGGAAAATCAACCCATGCCAAAAAAGACATTTGAGCAGGCAATGAAACAGCTTGAACAGATCGTTCAGGAACTTGAAAGCGGCGATCTTACCCTGGAAAAGGCAATCAAAAAATTCGAAGAGGGAATGCAGCTGTCGAAATTTTGCGCCCGCAAACTGGACGAAACCGAAAAGCAGGTGACCCTTTTAATGAAGGATGCCAGCGGCGGCGTATCCGCGGTTGCCTTTGAACCGGAAAATAATGAACCCGAGGACTAAAGTATGTTTGTCAATTCTAATTAATTATGCTCGGCGCCGCGCAATATGCATTTTGGTCTCGCTTTCTGTGTCCATTTGGGGCGCCAGCGCATCGGTGGGCTAAATTGCAAGAACTCGGCGCAAGCGCCTCAGACAGCTTGCA
>JAOZPY010000336.1 GCA_029932495.1 Desulfobacterales bacterium | reverse complement strand
CTCCTGCCTCTTCCTCAAGTTTTTTGGCAATCATCTCTTTCAAGGTATTCTTGTTGACCTTGCCGGAATCGCCAACCGTGGGAAAGGCGTCGATAATCTCGAGCCGTTCCGGTAACTTGTAGCGGGCAATCTGCTTCTCCTTGAGAAATTCAACCATCTCTTCAAAGGTCAGGCCGGCGCCGGCTTTAAGAATGGCATAGGCACAGGCCTTTTCCCCGAACTCAGGGTCGGGCATGGCGACAACGGCAACGTTGGCAACCGATGGATGTTCATTCAAAAGCCCTTCGATCTCGGCCGGGTAGATGTTCTGACCGCCACGGATAATCATATCTTTTTTACGGCCCATGATCCAGAGACAACCACGATCGTACTTAACCAGGTCACCAGTAGTCGTCCAGCCGTCTTCGCGGAAAACCGTCAGCGTGGTCTCCAGATCCCGAAAGTAGCCGGCCGGGGCGTGAGGACCACGAAACCACAGGGCCCCGGCTTCGCCCTCGCCCACTTCGTTGCCGTCGTCGTCAAGCAGCTTGACCACATTACCGGGCAGGGCCCGGCCCACGGTCCGCCGCCGAAGATCAACCGGATCAGTCACTTTGCAACCCGACACCGAACCGACATCCTGGGTGCCGAGATCGCTGGTGATCGCCCCGCCGAGCCGGTTTTCAGCCTCCTCGGCCAGCTGAGGCGAGAGGTAGCCGCCGGCCGAGCGAATGAAACGCAGGCTGGAGAGATCGTACTTTTCAACTTCTTTTTCCAGCATCCTGACCAGATGGGTCGGCACCACGCCGATGGCGGTGCATTTTTCCTTCTCAATGGTTTGCAATGCCAGTTCAGGATCAAAATCCTCAAGTAGAACCACTTTGGCACCGACCAGGGGAGCGGCAAAATAGGTCAGGGTGCCGCCGGCGCCGCCGGCGTGCGGGGCAATGGCAAAAGTGACGTCGTCGCTGGTCAGATCCCAGAGATCGACCCGGGCTTTGGAGGTGCAGAGGCGGGAGGCAATCGGCCATTCGACGAGCTTGGGAATACCGGTGGTACCGGTGGTCGAGGTCAACAGGCAAACATCTTCACAGGGGTTGAAGCGTCGCGTGCGGTAAGCCTCGTCATCCAGAACAGCTTCCTCCCGGGCAGCCTGAATCAGGGAATAGACATCATCCCCAAGGCCTTCCGGCAGCTCCTCTTCCAGCAGGTAAAAATGTTTGATGCACCGGTGTTTCTTATTGAGCCCACGAAACATTTCCAGATAGTTGAACCGCCGATACTCAAAAGGACAAACAACGGCCTCGGCCTTGGTTCGTTCGAGCATGTAATCAAGCTCTTTCTCCCGCAGGTAGGGATAAGCCACCAGAGCCACCAGGCCGGCCCTTTCCGCCGCAATCCGGGCCAGAAAACCAAAGGCCGTATTCGGCACCTGGATGATAATGCGGGCATGTTGAGGTACACCACGATTGATCAGGTGGGCGGCGATGGCATTAACCAGAGGCAGGGCCGCTCCCCAGGTGATGCGATATTTTGAATCGACCAGGGCTTCCTGATCGCCCAGTTCGCGGGCATTTTTTTCCCAGAAATCGTAAAAAGTCTCCTGTGTCCAGAAACCGTCATGCTGAAACTCGCTGATCATCTCATCGGTATATCTGATTACGCGCATATTCCCCTCACTCTTTTATTTTTATGATTAGCTTGACGCCGGCTTTTTGGCAAAAAAAGGGATGAAAGCCGCTTCTTCCGGTCTTAGACCTCTCTTTCACCACCATGAAGCGCAGACAGCCATCATCCCGATTTCAGGTTAAACGGAACAAAACCTTTTCAGGCTCCTGCACTTTTAAAAGGAATAAACAAAGTTAATCCAGAGATTCTGCCCTTCAGTTTTGTTATCTGCTTCCATTTCAAACTGGGTCCGCACTTCCAAAAACATATTTTTGTAATTGTACCAGATACCGGGACCTACAGCGAAAACTTCGCTATGATGCCCCTCGTCATCATTCAATAAATCACGCACCGGCGCCGGGATACTGCCGTCAATATCATAATCATCGTCACTTACCTGTTTATAATAGTAACCACTGACTCCAAACCTGAAACTTTTGCTGAACCCATAGGATACACTATAATCAAAGTGGAATTCATCTCCAGGTGTGCGGTCAACATTAAAGCCATAAGGGGTAGGACAATCATCCTGCTCGGTGTTGAAGTCATACATGAATTTCAAAGAGAATTCCCAGGAGGGCACCGGCATGTAGGTAACAGCAAAGACCGGCTCAAAAGTCCAAAAATTGTGGCCAACACCGGCAAGATTGCCCTTATCGTCACCAGTCGGTATATAGATGTCCGGCAGTGAAAATATCGTATGGAGTTTACCGCCCAGAAAATGATGGGCAAGGATAAAGGGACTGTAAATCAAATAAGGAACATCCGTATCATTATAATGTTTTTTATGCTTCGGACCCACCGGAGCGTTGAAATCTAAATCGATATTCAACAAAGGTATAAAAAGATGCTGGCCATAATTTCCACCGAGGAGCTGGTATTTGCTAATCCAGATAAAACGCAGCACATTTGCCTGAACATCCACTTCATCGAAAACATCAACATTATCGCCATGATTATCTTTCAATTCATCGGCATGATAAAGATACATGTAATTCTTCAGGTAAAATCCAGGAGGCGGCGCAGCCCCAGCCATAAAGGATTCAGCCCCCAAAGGGTAGCTTCCTCCCCCACCTGCCAAAACTTGGGACGGGCTCATCAATAAGAAGGAAAAAAGCAAAAAACCCAACAAAACCAGCCCCGATCTTGACCTATTTTTCATCTCCAACCTCCCCGCTTTTCCAGCGTTTAAAAAGATTATGTATTATGCCGAAATTATCCAGCACCTTGCCAACTGTCTGGTTGACTATATCGTCGATGGTTTTAGGTTTGTGATAAAAAGAGGGCATCGGCGGCAACAGAGTGGCACCATACCGGGTCACTTTGGTCATTAGTTCCAAATGTCCTAAATGTAAAGGAGTTTCACGCAAAACGATGATCAGTTTGCGCCTTTCCTTCAGACAGACGTCCGCCGCTCTGACCAGCAGGTTGTCATTATACGAGTTGGCAATTCCGGATAATGATTTAACCGAACAGGGAGCAATGATCATTCCCTCGGTCAGGAAGGAACCACTCGAGATCGCCGCCCCAAGGTTAGTAATGGAATGGACGATATCGGCCAACGCCAGGATATCGTCCGGATCACGACCGTTTTCATGTTCAATGATCTCTTTGGCAATATCCGAGATAACAAGATGGGTTTCGATAGCGGGATACTCCCGTAAAATCTCCAGCAGGCGAACGCCGTAAATGGTGCCGGAAGCTCCGGAAATGCCGATTATAATTTTTCTTTTCTGTGTCATCTCTCCCCGAACATATCCACAATGCTAAAGATTATTTTCTCAGCCAGCTTTCTCCATAATTTCCGCAGGATGTTCAACTGGTCCGGGGTCAGATCGTCATAATGAACCCCTCCAACAACCACGATATTTCTCCCGGTGGCCGCCGCCACCTGTTCCCCGATTTCCTTGACCATCACATCTTCTTTGTGACCCGTCATCGTCAGGATGGACGAGGTGGCACTGGTGAGCTCCTGATTCTGCAGGCTGGGCCGGGGAACGGTTAGACAAACCGCCCCGATATGATCCAACCCTCCGTAAACAACCACCACAACATCGCCATTGTCAAGGAAAAGCAGGGAGGCCTGAATACTTAAGCCTGATTCAGCGCCACTTGATATGGTTTCAATAGTTTTCAATAAAATATTCATCGGTAAGCCGAAGCCACTACTTGACGATGGCTCCGGCTTACCTGATCAAAAGATTATGTTGCCGTTAAATTCCGTAACTGTCCCAGTTTTCGCGAACCTTTTTTTCCATCTCCTGATCGAGAAAAATTTCCTGCGGCTTCCGGTCCCATTCATACGGGGTACAGGCATCAATGATAATACGCGACACAATCTCCCGTTCACTATGGTGCAAAGC
>JAOZPY010000335.1 GCA_029932495.1 Desulfobacterales bacterium | reverse complement strand
CGGCTTTTTCCAGCGCCATGGAATTGGCCACCGCCAGGTGCAGGTCGCAGCGCCATATAAGCACCGGATGCCGCGGAGCGGCTGCATCCAGATCATCGCGGCGGGGCATGCGGTTTTCCGGCCATTGGGTTTCGTTAAAGCCCAGGCCCAGAATCCATTGGCCGGGCTGCTTTTCAGAAGCCGCTGTTTTTACAGCTTGGATCAACTGGGACAACGACTGCAGGGAGGCCAGATCGAGTTTCTGCCGTCCCAGGGCCCAGTCGCAGTAGTGAAAATGCACATCGGTAAATCCGGGCAGCACCAGGCGTCCGCCGAGATCAATAAGCAGGGTATGATCGGCAGCCAGGCTTTTGACGGCCTTACTGCCGCCAACGGCTGTGATGATCCCATTGTTGACCGCAACCGCTTCGGCGACGGGATGGAGCGCATCCTGGGTTCTCAGGATGCCGTTGAACAAAATCAGATCCGCCTTTGACCGTTCAGCGCTCATAGCAAAAATCCTTCCGGAAACGGGTCAGTTGGATCAATGACAAATTCATGCAGTCCGGTAATATAGGCACTGCCACGGATTTCAGTTTGCACCGCCTTCAAGTTGCCGACACTGGTTTCGCCCACGATGCGCCCTTCAAATATGGTTCCCAGGGGACTGTGATTTAAAAACGATTGTCCCACCGGCAGTTGTCCTCTGTGATGCAGCAGCGTTATTTTGGCTGCCGTTCCGGTTCCGCAGGGGGAACGGTCCATGTGTGATTCACCATAGATGACGATACTGGCGCCCTGGTGCCGCGTATGATCACTGGAATCATAAAATTCGACCACGTCGACGGTTTTGACTTCAGGTCGCGTCGGGTGGCGTACCGAAAGTTGCCGGTTGGCGGCATCGATCATTTCCATTCCCGTTGCAATCAGTTTTGCGCTGTTAGCCGCCGTCAGCTGCAGCCCGATCTGCTCGGCAGCCACCATGATAAAAAAACCCCCGACG
Organism: Desulfobacterales bacterium; assembly: GCA_029932495.1. GTDB lineage: Bacteria > Desulfobacterota > Desulfobacteria > Desulfobacterales > JAFDCJ01 > JAFDCJ01. Next base: position 3,042 of record JAOZPY010000335.1, on the reverse strand, counting down.
CAAACGGTGTCGGTGCGGATGGATCCGAGGCCGGGCAGGGAAAGAATCTGGTCGGTCTGGTAGACAAAAGAGGGTACCATCTCGATGGCCACGGATTGCACGTGGTTGTCTTTAATGTGGGCCACGGTTTGCATGGGACCCGAGGGGGTGTCTACCTTGACGGTTACTTCCGGGGCAGCAGCGGTCAGCATGCCGGTTTCAATCAGGGTGGTGACCGCACCGATGGTGGCATGCCCGCAAAGAAAGGGGTAGCGGCGTGCATCCATGAAAATCAGCCCAAAGTCGGCTTCCTCAGTGACGGGTTCGGTCACCATTGCGGCCATGATTTCCCGGCTGCCGCAGGGCTCCCGGGTGAGCCGCAGCCGGATGTGATCGAAGCGGGCTTTAAAATAATCTCGCTTGGCCTTCATGGTCGCCCCCGGAATTGGGCCGACGCCGCCGACGATCAAACGCGTTGGCTCCCCGGCAGTATGTGAATCGATACTGATCCAGGGAGATGGGAATTTTTCGCGCAGCCTTGCAGTCATTTGTCCTGCATCCATAAAGCGCCTCCCGCAAACATTATCAGCCCAGAATTTGCCTTGATGTCGGGATTATAGAGGTTCTTTTTTTAACAGACGGCAGTGTCGGGCCGAGACTTGCAGGATCACGTGCTGGCCGATTTCAAAGGCTTGGGACCGAGCCATGCTGATGACGTGCAACCGTGTGTTGTTTGCCAGTTCAACGAAATACCGGACCTCACCGCCCATGTAACTGCGTTCTTTGATTTCACCTGAAAACTGATTGGTGTTCGGCGGGGCAGGGGAGTCTTTTTTGACGCCTATGGTAAATTTCTGGGCCCGCACCACCAGTTCCACTTTTTCTCCCGGTTCCCATTTTCCGGGGGATTCTGCCAGAACTTCACTACCGTCCGCCAGACGGATGCAGATCCATTCGTCTTTGGGGCCCACGACTACGCCTTGAATAAAATTAGAATGGCCCAAAAAATCAGCTACAAAGTGATTCACCGGGGCATTGTAGACTTCTTCCGGTGGACCTTCCTGCAGTTTGCGGCCATCTTTCATGACCACGATTTTATCGGACATGGAAAGTGCCTCGCGCTGATCGTGGGTCACAAAGATGGTGGTCACACCGAGCATGTGTTGAAGATTGCCGATTTCCCGGCGCATTTCTTCGCGCAGGTTTTCATCCAGAGCGGAAAGCGGTTCATCCATCAGCAATACATCGGGTTCAATAACAATGGCCCGGGCCATTGCAATGCGCTGCTGCTGCCCGCCGGACAGCTGAGAGGGATAACGTTGTTCGACTCCCGGCAGGCGAACCATTTCCAGCGCCCGGCTGACCTTGTTTTTGATATCTGCCCGGGGGATATCACGGTACTTGAGACCAAAAGCGACGTTGTCAAAAATGCTCCTGTGGGGGAAAAGCGCATAGTTCTGAAAAATCATGCCCAGGTTGCGTTTGTGAATGGGGATGTCGTTAATTCGTTTGCCCTTGACCCAGATATCTCCCGCGGTGGGTTCTTCAAGACCGGCGATCATACGCAACAGCGTGGTCTTGCCGCATCCAGAAGGACCCAGCAGGGTCACCAGAGACCCCTCGGCAATGTCGAGATTCATTTTTTCGACGGCAATGACTTTATCAAAGCGTTTTAATACTCCCTTGAACTGAACCATGGCAGGGTTTATGTTTTCCGCCACCGGTATTCTCCTTCCTTCAAAGATTGGCAAAACGCCACCCGCTGTGCACCGATTGGAAATCCTCCGAAGCAGTCAGCTGACGAAGGGTAATTTTTCCTGTTGCCTGCCCTCCGGCCTTAGAGGGCCGAAGGGCAGGTCGGGCTGTCAAGCGCTATGCGCCGGCTTTGATGCGATCCCATTTTTCAGCCCATTCGATCTGGTGACTGTTCCAGTAAGTCGGATCAGCGAACAGATATTTCGTCAGTTTGCCGGTGGGATCAAATGCCGGTAATTTTTGAACTGACGCTGGCATGGGAACCTTGGTCGGGTCCAGACTGGAGGGATATTTTTGTCCTTCAGCCACGGCAATGGAACATTTAGGATCCAGCATGAAGTCGAGCAGTTTCTGAGCGACATCAAGATCGGTGCCCTTTAAGACAAAAATGCATTCCTGCCAGGAATAGCAGTTTTTAGGTGCCAGAAATCCAATGGGATGGCCCTGGGCCTGTAAAGCTGCCACCCGACCCGACCATGCCACCGTGGCATAAATTTCTTCATTCGCCAGCAGACTCATGAGTTCAGCCCCGGAACCCCAGTACTTCTTTATCATTTTTTGCTGGACTTTCAGCGCATTCCAAACAGCCTTCATGTCTTTAATATTGTTGGGGTTTTGGCCAGTTTTCAAAGCTGCATACCAGATATTGGTGCGCCAGTCGCCCCAGCTTCCCAGTTTCTTGTTGAGGTCCTTGTCCCAGAGAAGGGCTGCCCCCAGTTTTTCGGCCTTGGCCTTGGAGATGTACTTGGTGTTATAAGCAATTCCGGTTTGTCCCAGGTCATAGGGCACGGCTGAAAGGGTTCCTTTGGAAATGGCCCGGTAGGGTTTGATCATGGCCTGCATCACATTGGATATGGAGCGGTTCTGAAAACCCACCTGTACCAGGCTGTTGTACTTTCTGGCTGCTTCCACCATTTTCCTGCCTTCCCAAATATTGTGTGAACTGGGCTTTTCCACATAGACATGTTTCCCGGCCTGGCAAGCCCATACGGTGCCCAATGCATGCCAGTGATTCGGCGTGGCGATGGCCACCGCATCAATTTCAGGATCTTCGAATACCTTACGCAGGTCCTGTACAGCATCAGGCTTGTTTCCGTCCTGTTTTTCAGCTACCAGCTCCCTGGAGGATTCATGGTACTCAGAGTCTACATCGCAGACGGTTTTAATAAAGACCCCGTCGCCATACATCGCGGAGAAACCGTTCATTAAGCCTTTCCCACGCCCTCTAAGACCGATGACTCCCATATTAATCCGATCGTTGGCTCCAAGGATACGCCCGTAAGACTTAGCCGAAAAAGCAGTTAGCCC
>JAOZPY010000334.1 GCA_029932495.1 Desulfobacterales bacterium | reverse complement strand
GCGCTGCTGACCGGTGGCGTATTTGCGGTACCGGTGAAGAAAAAACCCAAAGTTCTGATTATCCCCACCGGCTCGGAACTCATCGACTGGCGCAAAAACGCAGATCAGCACCCGGCACCGGGACGGGTGCTGGAAACCAACTCGTTCGTCCTGGGGGGGCTGATTGAAAAATGCGGGGCCGCGTATATCCGGCATGACATGCTCAGCGATGACATCCAGGCCATCAAGTCAGCGGCCAACGATGCCGTCGCAGACAACTACCAGGTGGTGCTCATCCTGGGGGGATCTTCTGCAGGTTCAGAAGACTTTGCCAAGCGGGTGATTCTGGAACTCGGCCAGGTGCTTGTCCACGGTGTGACCATCATGCCCGGCAAACCGGTGGTCATCGGCCAGATCGACCACAAGCCGATCTTCGGCATTCCGGGATATCCGGTTTCAGCCATTATCGCCTTTGAACAATTTGTTCAGCCCCTGTTAAAACGCATGCTGGGACAGCCCGACGAACCCCGGGAAACGGTGCCCGTCGAGCCGACCCGCAAGATCGCCTCCAAGCTGGGAGTCGAGGAATTCTTACGGGTGAAACTGGGACAGGTCGGCAGCCGGATTGTGGCCACCCCTCTGCCCCGCGGTGCCGGCAGTATCACCTCCATGACAGAAGCCGATGGCATCATCCGCATCCCGAACCACATCGAGGGCATAAAAGACAATGCCCGGGTGACTGCCGAACTGCTGCGCCCTCTGCCCTCGGTGCGTCGGACCATCGTCATTGTCGGAAGCCACGACAACACATTGGACATCCTGGCCGATGAAATCAAAACCCGATACAGCCACCTGACCATTTCCTCCAGCCATGTGGGCAGCATGGGAGGCCTGATGGCCGTCAAACGCGGAGGCTGCCATCTGGCCGGCTCACACCTGCTGGACACCCGGGACGGAACGTACAATGTATCGTACATCAAAAAATATCTTCCCGGCATGGATATCCGCCTGGTCCACCTGGTACTGCGCGACCAAGGGCTGATCGTCAAACGGACAAATCCCAAAAACATTCAGGGCATCGAGGATCTGGCCCGCCCGGACGTTTCTTTTATCAACCGCCAGGCAGGCTCCGGCACGCGAATCCTGCTGGACTACCGCCTCAACCAACTGGGCCTGAACGCAGCCGACATCCGGGGCTATCAGCACGAAGAGTTCACCCACATGGCCGTGGCCGTGGCGGTGCTTAGCGGCACGGCGGATGTGGGCCTTGGCATCTATGCAGCCGCCAGGGCGCTGGATCTTGATTTTATCCCCGTTGTCACCGAACAGTACGACCTGGTCATACCCGGCGAGCACTTTGAGTCATCCAACATTCAGCGCCTGCTTGAGACCATTGGCCGGGCGGAGTTTAAACGCCGCGTGGAGGCCTTGGGCGGCTACAGCACCGAAAAAACCGGCCGGATTATTCTGTAACTTGCGCAATCCTCATGAACAAACTGGACAAAAAAATATTCGGTACGCTGTTTTTTTCAATCTTTGCCGCGGTCACCGGCGTCGGGATTGTGGTCCCGCTGCTGCCGATTTACGCCCGTGATATGGGGGCTTCCGGGGTATACATTGGACTTATTTTCGGCTCCTTTTCCCTTTCCAGAACTTTTTTATTACCGTACTTCGGGCGGCAATCGGACCTGAAAGGGCGCAAGCGGTTCATTGTTCCGGGGTTTTTCGCCTACGCCCTGATCTCCGTAGCGTTTGTTTTCTCCACAACGGTCAACAGCCTGATTGTGGTGCGCTTTTTTCATGGAATCGCCTCGGCCATGCTGATGCCGGTTATTCAGGCCTACATCGGAGATATTACCCCCCAAGGCCGGGAAGGTATCACCATGGGATTGTTTAACATGTCCATGTTTCTGGGACTGAGTCTGGGACCGCTGCTGGGCGGCATCATCAAGGACCACCTCGGCCTGCAGGCCTCATTTCTTTGCATGGGGGTGCTGGCCCTCATTGGTTTCTGCCTCAGCCTCTGGTTGTTGCCCCCGACATCAGCCGAACGGTTTCCTGGATTTCGCAACACGCCAATTTCATGGAAAATTCTGCTTGGCGACCGGCAGCTGACCGCACTGCTGATCTTCAGGTTCGCCTATGTGGTCTGCATCGGCATTATATGGGGATTCATCCCCCTGCTTGCCGATCGGGAATTTGGCGCTTCCAGTTCTTTAATCGGCGTATTGATTATGCTGGGGGTCATGGTCAGCGGCCTTTTTCATGTTCCCATGGGATTGATGGCTGACCGGATCAGCAAAAAAATGATGGTGATCGCCGGGGGGATAGTTGTCAGCTATGCCATTTTTTCCTTTAAATGGGCGGGCCAGGTGCAGGATCTGGTCTTTGCCACCGCGCTTTTTGGACTCGGCGGCGGCATCTCCATGCCCGCTTTGATGGCCCTGGCAGTTTTAAAAGGCAGCCAGACCCGATCGATGGGAAGCATCATGGCGTTGATGACGGTGGCCCACAGCCTGGGAATGCTTGTCGGCTCCCTGCTGGGAGGGGTCATGATGGATTTGTTTCAACTGCGCTGGGCCTTTGCTACCGGGGCGGTGGTGATGGCAGTCTGCACGGCATGGTTTCTGCTGGCTACGACTTCCAGGCAACCGCCCATTCGCCTATCATGATCCGCCCGGCTGCGATCTCGACATTTGCCATGAAAACGATTATAATTTATACAGACGTGATATTAACATCCGGCGGACCACAAAATTGACATCCTTCAAACTTGCATTACATTAAAAACAAATTTGCAGCCAAGCGTCTATCCGTTGGATTTTACCCTTTTAACTGATTGATTGTCGATCTTAATACATTATTGAAATACAATGAGCAACAAACGGGACTATTATGAAATTTTAGGCGTCAACCGCAACGCCAGCGATGACGAGCTGAAATCTTCCTACCGCAAACTCGCCCTGAAATACCATCCGGACCGCAATCCCGGCGATAAAATTGCTGAGGAAAAATTTAAAGCGGCGGCCGAAGCCTATGAAGTTTTGCATGACCCCCAAAAACGCGCCTTATATGATCAATACGGCCACGCCGGGCTCGAAGGCAGCGGATTTTCGGGCTTCGGTGGTTTTGAGGACATTTTTTCCAGTTTTGGGGACATTTTTGAAGATTTTTTTGGTTTTGGCAACCGCAGACGCTCCAGGAGCAGGGTCCAGCGCGGCGCCGACCTGCGCTATGATTTGACCCTCAGCTTCATGGAAGCCGCCTTTGGCACAGAAACGAAAATCACTGTTGAAAAAATGGAAACCTGCCCGGAATGCAACGGTAGCCGCTGTGAACCGGGAACAAGTCCGGAAACCTGCCGACAGTGCGGCGGTGCCGGCCAGGTTTCACGCAGCCAGGGTTTTTTCACCGTCCGAACCACCTGTCCGCTCTGTCGCGGCCTGGGCCAATCCATTGCCCATCCCTGTTCAAACTGCGGGGGAAGCGGTCAAGTCCAGGTCTCTAAAAAAGTTTCGGTGAAAATTCCCCCCGGCGTTGACAACGGCTCCCGGCTCAGGCTGACCGGCGAAGGAGAATCCGGCCCCCAGGGAGGACCTCCCGGGGATCTTTATGTTTTTATTTACGTGGAACCGCATGAATTTTTCCAGCGCCACGACACCGACATTGTCTGCAAAATTCCGATCTCGTTTGTTCAGGCCGCTCTGGGGGACACCATCAGTGTGCCGACACTCAACGGTAATAAAAAATTGAACATCCCCAAGGGAACCCAACCCGGTGATGTATTTCATCTGCGCGGGGAGGGGATAGCGTCCCTGCGGACCGGCCAGCGCGGTGATGAAATCATCCAGATCGACGTTCGAACGCCCACCCACCTGACGAAAAAGCAGGAAGCACTGCTGAAGGAATTTGCCGAACTGGAGTCCGGAAAACTTTCCACCAAAATCAAAAAGATCCTCAAGGCCGGGGCCGCAGATGCGGCCGGGCAATCCGCCGGAAATTAAAACATGTATGAACTGAAAGTCATCACCCGCTTTGCCGCCGCCCA
>JAOZPY010000333.1 GCA_029932495.1 Desulfobacterales bacterium | reverse complement strand
GCATCTCCCGCCGGTTGAAGAGCTCCCCGGGATAGATGGAAAGCTCCCTGCGGAAACAGACGGCTACAATGAACAACAAGTCACAATCTTTCCAGGGGGGAGAAGATCTGGTCCGGGCGCAGGCCATGTGGTCGGCTTTTTCCCGGGTGCCGGAATTCAGGGAGTATGCCGCCCAGATAAAGGCAGCCGAATTCAGGGAACTCGAACAGGGGTTTTCCCGCCTGTCTCCGGGCCTTGGCAGGGGGGCGGACGCCGACCGGCTGGCCGGCCGCCTGGAAAAACTGGCCGCCGAGGTCCAGCGTGAACTCTGCCAGGTTGAACAGCAGGTGGTGGTTGAAACCGTAGCCGCCGCTCTTGAGGAAGAGGGTTATCTGGTGGACCGTCGGGGTGGCCGGTTGAAAGCCACCCGGGGATTGACCTGCGTCTGGGCCGAGGTTGATCCTTTTGCCGAGCTCGCCTTGGACATGTCCGGTTTTTCCGGGCTGGACTGCGTGCGGGAGATGGGAAAAATAGAGAAAAGGCTGCGGGCGAAAGGCCTGCGGATCGAAAGAAACACCACCCAGTCCCATGGTCGGCCGGCCGGTGGGGTGCTGGCACAGAAATTGCGGCCGCTGTTTCCGGAATTCAAGCGGATGAAGCCACTTGCCGGGCCGGAACGGCAGCGTGAAAGGGTTCGTAATGCCCGCTGATCTCGGCCCGGAGCCGTTGTCATTGTTGGTATAACTTAAACCGCAACCAAAAACAAGGAGGAGAAGAAGATGAAACCAGGTTTCCTGAACCAGATGGAAGAAGCGTTCGCGGTCTGTCAGCACGTAATCCTGTCCCTGAACACCGAGGACCGGTTTTACTTTCCCGAAAAAGATGCCGGGCCCGCCAACCTCAACTACTTCCTGGCTTCGTATTTTGCCGCGGCCGACTACCGGGTGCTGCAGTTTTCCCCCAGCATGGGGCTGCGCGAACTGACCCGGGACCGTGAACCGAGCGCCGTGGTTGAGGAACTGGCCAGGGAAGACGACCCGGTGATTGTTTTCAACCGGCTCAGTACCCTGATGCGCAATTCACGGGAAAAGTGGTTGATCCTGGTTCTCCACGCCGAGACCATCGCCCCGTCCCATGAACATGGCACGCCGCCGCCGGTGCCCCTGGCGGAGATTCTGCACACAATGGCCATGGACGATGGCATTGCCCGGGGCAATTCCCGAATGGCACTGATTACCTACAGCGCCCTGCCTGAAGACCTGCTGGCCCGTTCCCGCGGATACCGTCATATCCCCCTTGGACTGCCGACCGAAGAGGAGCGGCTGGCCTTTATCAATTTCCTGTCCGGTCTTGCCCGGAGCGGCTGCGATGAATTCGGCGCTCTGGAAAAGGGACTGGAAGCCGAGGAGTTTTCCCGTCTCAGTGCCGGCATGCCGTTAAGCGGCATTGAGGCTCTTTTCCGGGCCGCCGGGCATCGCCGCCGGCAGATTACCCGTCAGCAGATCCGGGAGTACAAGGCCAGGGACATCCGCAACCTGGCCCGTGACCTGCTGGAGGTTTCGGAGCCGCAGGAGGGGTTTGCCGGCGTCGCCGGGCACACCGGCATCAAGGATTATTTCAAGCATCTGATTCCCTATATCAAAGCCGGCCACAACGGGGTGCCGCAGGCTTTCCTTTTCCACGGGGTTCCCGGTTGTGGCAAGTCCCACCTGGTGAAGGCCCTGGCCAACGAACTGGGCTGGCCGCTGCTCGAACTGCGCAATGTCCGCAACCCCTATGTCGGCCAGAGCGAAATGAACCTGGAGCATGTCATTCATGTGATCGAACAACTGCAGCCGGCCATTCTCTTCTTCGACGAAATTGATCAGAGCATCGGGCAGCGGGGGACCGGTCCGTCCGGTGATTCCGGCACCTCGGAGCGCCTGCTGGCCCGGATTTTCACCTGGATGGGCTCGCTGCACCTGCGGGGTAAACTGATCTTCATCGGTGCTTCCAACCGGCCGGACATCCTTGATCCGGCCCTGCTGGACCGTTTCGGAGTCTCCATTCCCTTCCTTAAACCCGGCCGGGATGAACTGGCGGAACTCATTCCTCTGTTGTTGGACAGTTTTGGCCGGAGCCGGGGACGGGTCGAAATGGGGGAGATTGTTGAGCTGGTATATCCCCACAGCCCGACGGGAAGGTCGATCCAGGAGATCATCATTGACGCCGGTTTCCACGCCGACCGTCGGTCTGGAGCTATCGGGGCGTCCATCGAGCGGGAAGATGTCCTCAAAGCGGTAAGCAATTACATCGGCCGGGAGGATCGACTGGAGATGGAATATATCTCTCTGGTTTCCCTGTCAATGTGCAGCTTGCAGTCGTTGCTTCCTTGGAACGACAGCAACGGGTTGCGGCCCGGAGCCGAGATACCTGAAAAACTGTTGCAGTCGGGGGTGGTCGGCAAAGACGGCCGCCTGCGGCCCGAGCCGCTGCAGCGGGCGATCGCGGAATTGAAACAGCAGCGTTACAGCGAAAGGATGATCCGATGAGTGGATCGTGAAGACGTAAAAAACACGCTGGATGGAAGCGAAAGCGGATCGAGGGCCGGCCTGTTGGGGGTGTTAATCTGATTGCTTTGCTGATCAGGACATTTTGCTGATGCAACTCTGCAGCCGGCCTGCTGGCTTTTGTTAGTTCCCGTAATTATGGTTTCCCGCTGGCCGACATTGATTGTTGATGGCGTCCACGCTCTGGAGTCGGCATGGGATGGCGATATGCCGGAGGCGATGGTTATGATGGTTATCCGGTATTCGCCGAATCGGGATAAATTGCTGTTTTTACACTTGTATTGTTCGTCAATATTCTGGTGGCAGATGGAAGAGAGGATATCTGACTTTGGCTAAAGAGGAGGACGCGCATGGCTTCGTTGTTTTTGGGTACGGTAAGTACGAAAGAGAATAAATACGAAATTCATGCGGTAACAAAGGATTTGCCGTTTAGAGAGTTTAGCGCGTCAGAGATTTCAGACAGAGTGCTGTATCGAGAATTGTTAAAAGGTAGATTCAAAGTATTGGCACAAGGAAAACCCATTTATTGCACGGCAATCAATCCTGATATAGAACAAAAAATAGAAAAAAACCCGCACGACAGTCGGGAAGGAACGGTCCATATCGTTGCGATAGATGACAACAGGAAAATTGCTGCGGCTTTGAGCATTGCAGTTGATATAGGAGAAAGGGACGGAGGTAAAGAAATAGGACTTCCACTGGAAAATGCCTGGCAGCAGAATAACTATCCGGAAGGAGCTAGTTTGGAAGCTTTCCGTCAAAAATACATGCAACGGATGTATGGAGAAAAAAGACATGTTGAGCCGTGGGAAATGGCAGAGTTGTACAGGCATTACAAGCTGGTTCCAAAAGGAAATTTGCTGCCTCGACTGGCACTTTATGCCGGGTGGTATCATCTTGGAATGAGAGAAGCAGAGAAAAAAGGCTGGACACCGACATGGCTGTGGGTGTTTGACGCGATACCATCTTATTTCAATCTGTATAAATTGGTAGCTAAGGCGGTGTTGAGAGATTGGACCATTGAGATGCCTGTCAAATTGGTTTCTCCGGCTGGAAAGCATCTTCACATCAAACAGGTTGATGGATGTAAAGAAATCTTTTACCAGGGAAGAAAAATTTCCCGTTCAGTAAAAACATTGATCCCAATAATTGGATCGACGGCACTACGTTATAAATATGAGGATGTTCCCTTTTTAGATGGTTTGGTCGATGTAAAAAAACTAAGTGCGGAAGTCGAGCAGGGGGTGGTTTTGACATCATTTGAAGGGCGGGAAGGATTCTGTTTGAACGATAAAATAAAGGTACGGATCGGTTTAGGTGTTACCGCCAAGAGAGCATTTGAGCAGGACTACCATAAAAATAACCGTTTTAGTAATTACATAAATCGTTTATCGTTAAAACGAGTTGGTGCAGAAAAGTGGGAGTTTAACCACATTGGCGACTTGTAGAAACTGTTTATACCAATACTAATTGAAAACATTAAACCACCAGCTCTGCTGGTGCGATCCTAAGAGGCTCTGC
>JAOZPY010000332.1 GCA_029932495.1 Desulfobacterales bacterium | reverse complement strand
GTCAGGACGATGAACAGGTTGCCGGTGGTAAAGGCCGTTACCAGCGCGTCGCGGGTCAACCCGATGATATCGCGGTATTTAAACGGTGTCAGCGGAGCCACCAGCATGGGCAGAATCCAGAAGGTGAGGAAGATGGCGGCGATGTTGTAGCTGACGATGTATACCTGCAGCCGGCCGAATTCATCAACGGTCATGGTGCCGGCCGCCGCGGCCGTGATGGCGAACACGCCGATGGGGGTCAGTTTGACGATGATGTTGGTCATCCGGATCAAGGCCTGGGAGGCGGTGTCCAGGGCTTGCAGCAGCGTGTCCTTGTTTTGCATACCCATCAGGGCAATGCCGACCATGATGGAAAACAGCACCACCGCCGGCACGATATTGTTGGCCAGGGAATAGAAGGGATTCGAGGGGATGTACAGGCTGAGAAAATCAACCGACTTGGGCGGTTGCACACTGGAGGTGCTGAAAAAGGCCGCCGACTCCCAGTGCGGAAAGGAAAGGGGCAGCAGCAAAACCATGGCAAAGGAAATTCCCCAGAACAGCAGCAGCAGAATGCCGGCTTTTTTGGCCAGCAGTTTCGCCTGCTCGAAGGTCAGTCCTCCGATGCCCAGGATCAAGGAAACGGTGATATAGGGCAGGATGGTCATCTGCAGCAGCTTGATGAAAGCGTTGCCGATAATTTCCAGAAAAGCGCAGTATTCGCCAAAAAAAATTCCCGCCACCAGCCCCAGGAACATACCGATCATGATCTGAGCTGAGAGGCCGGGTTTTTTTCTTGGTTTTTTCCCTGATCCCATGAAAGTCGCTTTTTCCCGAGCATACGGGTTTATGATAGTTGCTGGGCGGCTGTCTCGCAGATGATTTTACTAACATATATTTTCTGTCATTTCAATTCATCTTGATCGGCTCCGGGCTTTGCGCTATTTTGATTGAGCGTTAATGACACAATGGATGGGGGAATCGACCATGAAACAGGGAATGATCACCTGCCCGAACTGCGGGCATGAATTTGAGTTGTCCGATGCGCTGACCGGCAAAATTCGAGAGCACTTACGGGCCGAACTGCTCCAGGAAGTGTCCCGGCGTGAAGCCCGGCTTGATGAAAAGCTTGCCGCTGTCAGGGTGCAGGAAAGGCAGGTTGCCAAAAAATTTGCAGAAATAGATGAACAAATAGAGGCTCGCCTGAAAAAACGTCTGGCCGATGTTGAAAAAAAAGCGGCTGAAAAAATTGAGCAGCAGTATGCCCACCAGTTAAAGGAGTTGCAGGGAACGCTGGAAGAAAAAGATGCGGATATCAAGAGTTTTCGTCAGCAGGAGCTTGAACTGCGCAAAAAACAGCGCAAGCTGGAGACGGCGGCCGAATCCCTGGAGCTGGAACTGGCCCGCAAGCTGGATGAGGAAAGAGAAAAGATCCGCGCCGAGGTGCTGCAAAAGGCCGATGAAAAACACCGGCTCAAGGACCTGGAAAAAGACAAGGTGATCAATGATCTGCGCGTCTCCCTGGAGGATATGAAGCGCAAAGCGGAGCAAGGTTCCATGGAGACCCAGGGCGAAGTCCTGGAGCAGGATTTCGAAGCGCAGCTCAAGGCCTTTTTTGTCCATGACGACATTGCACCCGTACCCAAGGGGATCCGGGGGGCCGATCTTGTCCAGACCGTGCGCAGCCCCCTGGGCGCTGAAGCGGGCATTTTGTTGTGGGAAATCAAAAACACCAAGGCCTGGAGTCCCCAGTGGATTCCGAAGCTCAAAGACGACATGATTGAAATCCGGGCGGCGCTTGCCATCCTGGTATCAGTGGTTTTGCCCGCCGGGATCAACCGCTTCGGCCGGATCGACGGCGTCTGGGTGAGCGATCCGCTGTCGGCTGTTGCCCTGGCGGCTGTCCTGCGGGAACAATTGATGGCCATCAGCCGCGAACGAACGGCATCGATGGGAAAAAGCGAAAAAATGGAAGCCCTTTACCAGTACCTGGCCGGCGTGGAATTCAAACAGAAAATCGAGGGCATTGTTGAGGCCTTTACCTCCATGCAGGACCAGCTCAACAAGGAGCGCCGGGCCATGGAACGCCATTGGAAACAGCGCGAAAAGGAGATTGAACGCGTGGTTAAAAACACCGTCGGTTTGTACGGGGACATGCAGGGGATTATCGGCGGACAGATCCCGATCATACCGGCGCTGGAACTCGACGGGGAAGCCGCTGGAAAGTTGCCGGGAGGCGACTGCGCCGATGACTAGGGGCACTCCGGCAGAGGCAGGCCGCGCCAGGCGAAAAAATGGACCGCCCAACCGCCGGTTTTACCCGGGGAAGCTTAAAAAATTCTCAGGCCATAACATTATTCGGATGGTGCCTGTTTACGGCAGGCAGGGCAAATGCCGATAAATTCCAGCCGGTGACCGATAATGTCAAAATCCGATATATTTTTCAGTTTTTGGTCCAGGGCGGGATCAAAATCAACCGGCGCGTCCACCACCCGGTCACAGCGGATGCAGCGAATATGGTAGTGGTTTTCAGCCACACCGTCAAAGCGTTTCAAGCTGCTGCCCAGTTCCAATTTCTGGATCTGACCGTTTTCGGCTAAAATTTCAAGGTTGCGATAAACGGTGCCAAGGCTGATGCGCGGCAGACGCCGGCGGACCATGGCATAGATTTCATCCGCACTGGGATGGGTGTTGACCTTACGCAGTTCTTCCAAAATGACTTTTCGTTGAGGCGTCATGCGAAAATTTAATCGATCCAGCAAACCGTTTGGTCCTCTTCTAAGGGTCTGGCGTCACCTTTTTTCCACGGGTGTGAATTCACAAACATCAGGGCCGCAGTAGTCACCGACATAATCGGATTCCGGTCGATAGAGCATGGGTTTGGGTGCCGCGCCGGCAAACTGTTCCTCGATCACGTGGGCGCACCAACCGGCAATCCTGGAAACGGCGAACACCGGTGAAAATAGATCCACCGGAATCCCCATGGCGTAATACAGCGAGGCGCTGTAAAAGTCAACATTGACATATATATCTTTGCCCTTGCGTTTTTTAAACTCCTCTTTGCCGGTTTTTTCCAGCAGACTGGAGATCTCATACCACTGGGGTTCGCCGATTCGCTCTCCCATGACCCTCGACATGGGGGCCAGGATATGGGCCCGTGGATCGTCCGTGTCGTATACGGCATGGCCCAGGCCGAAAATTTTTCTGCCGGCATCAAACTCCTGGTGGACATAATCTTTGACTTTATCCACGGAGCCGATTTTTAGCAGCATTTCCATGACCCGCACGTTGGCGCCCCCGTGCAGCTCACCGGATAAAGACCCTACCGCCGCGGCAACCGCCGCATAAATGTGCGCCCGGGTGGAAGCCACTTCCCGGGCGGCAAAGGTGGAGGCGTTAAATGAGTGCTCGGCATGCAGTACCAGCGCCGTGTCAAAAAACCGGGCCACATCTTCTACCGGCTTTTTGCCGCTGAGCATATATAAAAAATTGGCGCCGTGATCCAGCTCCGGCGAAGGGTCTACCGGCTCCAGGTCATTGCGAATGCGGTGCCAGGCTGCGACGACGGTGGGAAAACGGGCCATCAGTTTTATGGCCATTCGCTGCGTGGCTTCCAGGGACGCATCGGTTACATCGCGGTCATGGTGGGCCAGAAGGCTGACAGCAGCCTGCAGGATATCCATGGGTAGCGCTGTTTTGGGCCGGGTTTTTAAAGCGGCAATGACTTCGGGCGGAAGCTGCCGCCGGGTTTCCAGTTGGCTTTTAAATTCCCTTAATTCGTCGGGAGCCGGCAATTTTTCATGCAGCAGCAGGTATGCCACTTCTTCAAAGGCGGCATTTTGAGCCAGGTCTTGGACCAGGTAACCGCGGTAGATCAAACGGCCTTTGGCGCCGTCGACATCACAGATGCGCGTATTGGCAATGACCAGCCCACGCAGGCCGGTGTTTAACACGGGTTTACATTCTTCCATGTTTACCTCCCGGTAGGTTTGAGCTGATTTCAGGCGGTTTGTAACAGGAGAGCTGCAGGCCGCTGCAGCCCGCCTTCAGGGCAAGGCGTTCGGATCTGCCAGGC
>JAOZPY010000331.1 GCA_029932495.1 Desulfobacterales bacterium | reverse complement strand
GGCTAAAAGCCGGATAACCCTGGTACAGGCGGTCATGTGTGAAGATATCCAGGGAAACGCGCCCCTGAATCCGACCACCGTTTTTTCCATTGAACGGCGGCGGGCCATCTGTTTTACTTCTTTTGATCCGGTCCGAAAAAAAACGGTGATTTATCACCGCTGGCTTCACCGGGATCGGCCCAGCGCTAAAATAAAACTGACCCTTAAGCCTCCCCGCTGGTCGGCTTACAGCAGCATTCAGTTTCGCGTGGAAGATATCGGCCCCTGGCGGGTGGAAATCATTGACTCCCGGGGCAATGTGCTGGACATCTTACGGTTCAGCATCACGGAATAACAGGCAATGGATAGGTTGATTTATTTACTTACCAGTCTTCGCTGGCAGGATCTCGTCGATATTGCCCTGGTCAGCTATATCCTGTTTCGCTTTTATGTTCTTTTCAGAGGGACCAATGCCTTTCGGGTGCTCATCGGCATGGCTCTTTTGTGGTTTTTTCAGCAGATGGCCGTTTCTCTGGGGTTGATTGTTACCAGCTGGGTGGTTCAGGGAATTGTTACCCTGGGGGCTTTTATCATCATTGTGATTTTTCGCAATGAAATCCGCAGTGTTTTACAGGCCCGGAATTTAAGGTCCATCCTGTGGGGGATTTCCTCAAAGACCGTTTTATCGGTTATCGAGATCATCGTTCAGAGCGTTCGCGAAATGGCCCAAAACCATTGTGGAGCGCTGCTCGTATTTCCCGGCAAAGAAGACCTGGAAGAGGTCATTCAGAGCGGAATTGCCTGGAACGGTCGGATTTCCAGAGAAATGATCCTGAGCATTTTCTGGCCGAACAATCCGGTGCATGACGGTGCGGCCATCATCCGGGGGGACCAGGTCGTTCAGGTCTCTGCCATCCTGCCCCTGTCACGAAGCGATGACATTCCCAGCTATTACGGTACCCGGCACCGGGCCGCCCTGGGCCTGGCAGAGGTGAGCGATGCCCTGGTGATTGCGGTTTCCGAGGAGCGCGGCGATGTGGTGGTGGCCCGCAAATCCGGTTTGCAGGTGGTCAAGCAAAAACGCCGGCTGGAGCAGATTCTGCGGGAACACATGGGAGTGGCCGCCCGCAGGGGGCGTGACGCGCGCAGGGAAAAATTGCAACTGGTGGCCGCTGCCCTGTTTTCCGTCATTTTTATCACCGGGGTGTGGTTCAGCGTGTCCCGGGGAGGGCATACCCTGGTTTCGCTTGACGTTCCGGTGGAATATACCAACCGGGATCCGGCCATGCAAATCGTCAGCACCTCGGTAAACACCGTCAGCTTGGAACTGGAGGGCTCCGGGGCGCTGATAAAATCCATCAAGCCTGATCAGGTGCAGGTCAAGCTGGATCTGAAACAAGCCAAGGTGGGCCTGAACACCTTTTCCATTACCCCCAAGAACATTTCCCTGCCGCCGGGCATTATTTTAAAGGGGGTGACGCCCTCGGTGGTGGATGTCGAGCTGGATGTGCTGATGAAAAAGAAACTGCCGGTGCAGATCGACTGGGTGGGCCGGCTGCCGGACCATTTTATCCTGACGCAGGCCAGCGTTGTCCCCGAGGCGGTCAAGGTGATCGGTGCCCGGCGTATCCTGGAAAAAATGACCACCATTTATACCGAAAAAGTACCCATCGACAATTTGAAACTGCAGGGGACCATTACGGTGAACGTGGCACTGCACCCGGCTTCGCTGAAAATTGCCTCCGGTTCCAGCGAAAAGGTGACCATCACCTACCAGACCCGGCTGAGAAACCAGTAAACCGTGACCGGTTTTCCGCCGGCAGAAAACTTATTCGCCGATCTGCGATTACTCCGGTGGCTGAGCGTACGGGTCAGTCTTCCTCGATTTCGATGGCATTGGCACCGCATTCTTCAGCGGCTTTTCTTACCAAATCTTTGTATTCTCCCGGGATTTCGTCGAATTTGACGATGGATTTCAATTCCTCTTCGTTGTATTCGAAAACTTCCGGGCAAAGATTGTTGCAGCGCCTGTCTCCCATGCAGTCCTTTGTTACGATTGCTTTCATTTTACGCTCCTTTACATTTCCAGCGCCCCCTGCACCACTAGCGAAGCGGGCGGTGAATCTATTTCAAAACACCAGGTCCTGATCGATAACCGATCCGGTTTTGACCACCGCCGGGGTCGGCTGCCGGTTTTTAATGCATACCGACCCTTTGATCGTCACATCGGTTTCAAAAAATACATTTCCCTCCACAACCAGCGAGTCGCATTCCAGCAGGGAAGGTGCGGTACCGGAAAATCGTTTTCCCAGCTCATCGCAGTTGCCGTAATACCGGGGGTCCAGTTTGATTTTTACGACTTGCGCATTTTTGCGGGCCTTGCGCCGGGGATTGAGCTGCACGGTTTCATCCTCGGTGCGTACGAAACAGTCGGAGCGCACCGCCAGCAGATCGTTGCAGGTTTTAACCGGATAAAAACGGGTCCTGGGAACCCGCACGGCCGCCGAGTTTTCAAACAGGGAAATGGCCGCTCCCATGGCCGATTCGATCTGGTACACCGCCGGGCTGCCAGAGTCCCGGGGATCCAGCGTTTTGGGGTTGAGAATCATGGGCAGGTTGATCATTTTCTGTTCATCGAGCAGGGCATTGAGCGCCTTGAGATTGATCCATATATTGTTGGTATTGAAAAAGCGGTACTTGCGAATGTCCTGAAAGGCATCCAGTTCCTCTGCCGGGCACTGGGCGGCTTCGCGCAGAAGCATGCGGCCGTTTTTCTGGCGGGCCAGGTGCCCCCCCTTGATGTCCGCCGGTGTTTTTTCCGCCACTTCCATCATAAACGCAAACTGGTGCTGAACGAAATATCCCAGCAGGGATTCATCCATCCGGGCCCCCAGGTTGTCGCAGTTGGAGATAAACGCGTAAATAATCCCCTCCTCGAGCAGATCCTGGAGCATGCCGGAGGTTGCCAGGGCGGTGTAAACATCGCCGTGGCCGGGGGGATTCCATTCCAGCAGCGGGTTTTGCGGCCACACAGCCGGGGAGTAGTCTTTGCAGAGCACCTTGGGAAATTTGTGCTGCAAAAACATGCGGGGAAATGGGTTCGGATTGCGCCTGTCAAGCACCGCCCGGGTCTCATCATGGGTGTTGAAGCTGTTCATGAAGACCAGCTTTACACCACTGGTTGTCGCCTGACGGATGATGATGTCCAGAAAGGAAAAGCCGTCTTTTATTTTAACCAGGGATTTGGGGCCGGTCAGGCCCATGCTGGTGCCCAGGCCGCCGTTTAAAACGATGCGCACGGTGTGATCGAAGGCCTGATGCCCGGCAGGGGCATAATGCTGCATTTTTTCGAAATCGGCCAGGTCATCGGGCCGCAGCGGCTCGATGTCCCGGTCGTAGATCAGGCCCGTTTCGCCCGTGATCATCTTATAGTAGTAGTAGGCAAAGGTATCGATCACCAGAGACGGCAAGCCTTCGGCCTGCATTTTATCAATGAAAGCCGGCAAAAAACCTGTCGTGTCAGAGTATTTCATTTTAGCCTATAGTTCCCACTTCGGCCTTCCACATGCCGCCTTCTCACTTCCTACTTCCATTTTCAAGCGACCGGCACGATCCAGTTTTCAGGGTCATCGGCTTTGCCGTACTGGATGTCGGTGATGGCCTGGTAGTATTTCTGGGCTACGGGTCCCACCTGGTTGTCGCTGATGGTGATTACCCGGTCTTGGTATTTGATTTCTCCCACCGGTGAGATGACGGCCGCCGTGCCCGCGCCGAATACTTCCTGCAGTGTGCCGGCGTCATGGGCGGCCATCAATTCATCAATGCTGATTTTGCGCTCGGACACCGAATCGTTCCAGTGCCTGGCCAGTGTGATCACCGAATTTCGGGTAATGCCCGGCAGGATGCTGCCGTCCAGCGCCGGGGTGATAATTTCATTGTCGATGACAAAAAAAATATTCATGGAGCCGACTTCTTCAAGGTATTTTTTTTCCACCCCATCGAGCCACAGCACCTGGGTGTAGCCGGCCTCATGGGCCTGTTCTCCGGCCAGCAGGCTGGCGGCGTAGTTGCCGGGGGTTTTGGC
>JAOZPY010000330.1 GCA_029932495.1 Desulfobacterales bacterium | reverse complement strand
ATTCATCGTGCCTACCATGCCATCCGGGGGCTGACCAATTCCAAGGGGCTGCCCACCAATGCGGTTTTCGGCTTTACCCGCATATTGTTAAAGCTGATGGAAGATCGCCGGCCGAATTATGTGGCCATGGTTTTCGATTCCAAAGGGCCCACGTTCCGTCATAAAATATACACCCCTTATAAGGCCAATCGGCCGCCCATGCCTGAGGACATGGCCGTTCAGATCCCCTATATCAAAGAAGTGGTAGAGGCTTTTAACCTGCCGGTCATCGAAATGAGCGGTTTTGAGGCTGATGATCTCATCGGCACTCTGGCACGGATGGCTGAAAAAAAGGGCTATTCGGTTGTGATGGTTACCGGGGACAAGGACTTCATGCAGCTGGTCACGGAGCGGGCCGCCATCTGGGATCCCATGAAAGACAGTGCGATTGATATCAAACATATTCGGCAAAAATACGGTATCGAGCCCTCCCAGATGATCGAAGTCCAGGGCCTTTCAGGGGACACGGCCGACAATATACCGGGCGTGCCGGGTATCGGGCCGAAAACGGCGCTGGAGCTGATTAAAAAATTTGGTGACATGGACACCCTGTATGACGGTCTGGACAGCATTACCCGCAAAAAGCAGCGTGAAAACCTGGAAAAATACAAGGACCAGGCTTTTTTAAGCCGACGGCTGGTGACCATTGACACCCGCGTACCGCTAACCGCGGACTTGGATAAATTCAAGGTTGTCGCCCCGGACTCCCGCAGGCTTGCCGAGCTTTTCAAGACTTTGGAATTCCGGCAGCTGCAGCAAAGCGTGGAAAAGCAGGGCGATCTCAGCGACAAGGATTATCAGGCGGTGATGGATTCCGGGGCGCTGTCCAGGCTCATTGAGCGGCTTAAAAGTGCTGAACTGTTTGCCCTGGATACGGAGACGACCTCACCGATTCCCATGAAAGCCCGGCTGGTGGGGCTGTCTTTTGCGGTTAAACCCGACCAGGCCTTTTATATTCCCTGCGGCCACAATTATCTCGGCGCTCCCGGCCAGCTTCCCCTGGATGATGTACTGCAGCAGCTCAAACCAGTGCTGGAAAATCCGAAAATTGAGAAAGTCGGCCAGAATATCAAATATGACTGGATGGTGCTGGCACGCCACGGAGTCAACCTGGCGGGGGTGGTTTTTGATACCATGCTGGCTTCTTATCTGCTGAACCCATCCAAGCGGGCCCATAACTTGGATCAGATTGCCCTGGATTTTTTAAATCACAAAACCATTACCTATGAGCAGGTGGCCGGCAAGGGCAAGAATGCCGTGCCCTTTTCCATGGTTTCCCTGGAAAAAGCCGTGCCTTATGCCTGCGAGGACGCGGACATCACTTTCATGGCCCGGGAGGTATTGATACCCCGGCTGAAGCAGCTGGGCCTGGATGAACTGCTGGCAGAGGTGGAAATGCCCCTGGTGCCGGTTTTGATGCGCATGGAAATGCACGGGACCCGCATCGATACCCGGCGGCTGCGGGAGCTGTCGAAGTCTTTCGAGCAGCAGCTCGATGCGCTGGAAGGCAGTATTTACGCCCTGGCGGGAGAAGCTTTCAATATCAATTCGTCCCAGCAGCTGGGCCGCATTTTATTCGAAAAACTCAAACTGCCGGTCCAGAAAAAGACCAAGAAAAGAACCGGCTATTCCACCGACGTCAATGTGTTGACCACCCTGGCCGATTACCATGAACTGCCGGCGCTGGTGCTAAAGCACCGCAGCCTGGCAAAGCTGAAATCCACCTATACCGATGCGCTGATCGAACTGGTCAACCCGGAGACCGGACGTATCCATACCTCCTATAACCAGACCGTGGCGGCCACCGGGCGGCTGAGCAGCTCGGATCCGAACCTGCAGAACATTCCCATTCGCACCGCTGAGGGCCGGGAAATACGCCGGGCATTTATTCCCCGCGAGGGCTGGCGCTTCCTGTCCGCCGATTATTCCCAGGTGGAGCTGCGCATCCTGGCCCACTGCTCCGAAGATGAAATTCTGATCAAGGCCTTTGGCGATGACGAGGACATTCACACCCGTACCGCCTGTGAGGTGTTCCAGGTTTCAGCCGACCAGATGACCGACGAACTGCGGCGGCAGGCCAAAGCCATCAATTTTGGCATTGTTTACGGCATGAGCGCTTTCGGGCTGTCAAAACAGCTTGAGATCAGCCAGAAAATGGCCAGGGCCTATATTGATAATTATTTTGACAGGTACCGGGGGGTTAAACGGTTTTTAGACCAAACCATTGCCGAAGCGCGGCAGACCCAGCGCACGAGCACCCTGCTGGGGCGTATCCGCTTGTTGCCGGACATCACCAGCGGCAACAACATTATTCGCCAGGCCGCCGAACGCACGGCTGTCAACACCCCCATCCAGGGAAGCGCCGCCGATCTTATCAAACTTGCTATGATCCGGGTCGACAGCGCCCTGCAGGAAAAAAAACTGCAATCGGCCATGCTGTTGACGGTGCATGATGAGCTTGTCTTCGAAGTTCCGCCGGATGAAATCAATGTCGTCACCGGCCTGGTCAAAGATATCATGGAAGGGGTCTGGCAATTGAAGGTGCCGCTGAAGGTCAATATCGCCGTGGGGGACAACTGGGATGAGGCGCATTAGATAAAGGTACAGGGTGCAAGGTACAGGGTACAGGGTGCAAGGTGCAGGGTGCAAGGTGAGGGTACAGGGTGCAGGGGAAAATGGCTGGGGCAGGCTCGAAAGACAGGAGGCTGGCAAGCTTAAATAGGGATTGTATCCTTTAAAAAAGCCTTCCGGCTTGATAGCTTCCTGGCTTCCCAGCCTTTAGATGGTACAAGGGGAAAGGCTGCTATTTTTTATCTTTTTCTTTTTGCGGCGGCGGAGGTGTCATCGAGGATTTTACCGTTTTTTCCACGGTGTGGTAAACGTCTTTAAAGACTTGCTGAAATCCACTGGGCGAAATTCTGCCGCCCTCAATGAATTTCACCACGATCTCCTTGGTGGCCTTCAGAATTTGTTCATCGATGCTTGCCATTGGCATTCTCCTTCAAGGGGTAGCCGGGATCAAACCGCTGCCGGCGGACGTCGGTTCGACTTTTACAGCTGTTTTTTTGCAGAAACCGCGTTAGCTGTCAAGGGCCGGGGTGGGTTGCCGAGAACATTTAAAAACCGAAAAGAGCTATAATGACCTTTTATCACTGCAAATCAAGCTGGGTGAAAAACTTACGCAATTTTACGGTACTGATGCTGAGCATTTTTTTGTTGCCTGTCATCAGCTGTCAGACTGTTGAGAAGACCACCAAGGGTCTGGAAAGGACCCGCCATAAGGTTGTCCGGACGTTTACCATGTCCGATAAAGAATTGAAAAGAACAGTGGGCCTGTTTGATTTTCAAAATAAATCCCTGCGTGAAAGCCGGGATTTTCAAATGGTTTTTCACAAGGGCCTGCCTGAATATCTGGAAAGCCACTGCGATGGCATTATCGTGTCGGCTGCCGGCAGTGACAACGCACTGGGGTTGTTCAGGGAGCCGCCCCGGCTGGCATCGGGCCAGGTCGACAATTTTGCCCTGGCTGTTGTCGGCCGCCGACTTGGATTAAATACGATGGTTGTTGGAACCCTGGAGGACATCCGCATCCTGGATGAATTGCGAGGTGTCCTGTGGGCCAAGGACACGCAGCACCTGGTCCAGGTCTTTATCCGGGTGGAAGTTTTTGACAGCGCTACGGCCACCAAGGTTCTTGACCAGACATTCGAGCGTCGCATCAAAATTGACGAGCTTGAATATGACCTGATTAAAAACAGCCGGACGATCAAGCTGCCGGAATTGAATGAAACCTTGCACCGGCTGCTGGGTGATATCGGCGACAACATCTGCTGGGCAATCGAAAGCCTGCCCTGGATTGGGTTTCTTACCCGCATTGACGGTCAGCGCAACATCATTTCTTCGGGCAGCAGGGTGGGACTGCAGGTGGGCGATGTCCTGGAAGTATATGACAGCAGTAAAATTATTAATGGTGTCGGGGGGCAACGCTTTTTTATGCCGGGTTCAAAAACCGGCGAAATTAAAATCGTGACCATCAGCGAAAACAGCGCCCAGGCCGAG
>JAOZPY010000329.1:551-4113 GCA_029932495.1 Desulfobacterales bacterium | reverse complement strand
CGCATCGGTGGGCTAAATTGCAAGAACTCGGCGCAAGCGCCTCAGACAGCTTGCAATTTTTAACGCCCACCGATCCGCTGACTTGTTTCCCCAAATGGACAATGACGCTCAACCAAAATACATGTTGCGCTCTATGCGTATAAGGCGCCCTGCTGATTGAGAAGTTACGAATGCTTGACTTGAAAAAATATATTGATAATAAAAATCAGCTGATTAATGCGCAACTTGAAAGCTTGTTGCTCAACTGTGAAAAATCCCGGCCGCTGGTGGACGCCATGCGCTATTCCTTGATGGCGGGGGGTAAACGCATCCGGCCGCTTCTGTGCCTGGCAGCGGCCGAGGCTGTGGGGGGGCGGACTGAAGACGCCCTGACCGCTGCCTGCGCCCTTGAGATGATCCACACCTATTCCCTGATTCATGATGATTTACCCGCCATGGACGATGACCGGCAGCGCCGGGGAAAACCCACCAGCCACATTGCTTTCAACGAGGCCACCGCCATTCTGGCCGGCGATGCCCTGTTGACCCTGGCCTTCGAGATCCTGTCGACATTAGAACCGGCTGCAAATTCGCAGCGGGCCCATCGAAGGCTTGCGGTCATTCACACCATTGCCGGGGCTGCCGGCTGCCGGGGAATGATTCAGGGGCAGATGCTGGACATTGCTGCCGAAGGAACCCGACTGAGCCGGGAGACCCTGGAGGCCATGCATGCGCTTAAAACCGGCGCGCTGATTGAAGCTTCCCTGCACTGCGGTGCATTGCTGGGAGGCGCTTCAAGATCGCAGATTCAAATGCTTAAAACCTATGCCGCCAACATCGGGCTGGCTTTTCAGGTGGCCGACGATATTTTGAATGTCGAAGGCAATCCGCAGCTGATGGGAAAAGCCGTGGGTACCGATGCTTTGCGTGAAAAAAGCACCTACCCTTCCCTGCTGGGTCTTGAAGATTCCAAACGGTTCGCCCGGAATCTGATTCAAAACGCCTTGCAGGCCATCGAAACCTTTGATAAGAAAAGTGAGCCCCTGCGGGCTATTGCAGTTTACATCATCGAACGAAAACGCTGATCGGGAGTTACTATTAATTTGAGCCTTCTTGAAAAAATCAATTCTCCCGCGGATTTAAAACATCTGCCCCGCAAAAAACTTCCGCAGCTGGCCACTGAAATCCGCAACCTCATTGTGCAGGTCGTCTCCCATACCGGTGGCCACTTGGCTTCCAGTCTCGGGGCGGTTGAGCTGGCCATTGCGATCCATTACGTTTTTGATACGCCCCATGATAAATTGATCTGGGATGTCGGTCACCAGGCCTATGCGCACAAGCTGCTGACCGGGCGCCGGGACAGATTTCACACCCTGCGCCAGCACAAGGGCATTTCAGGTTTTACCCGGACCAGCGAAAGCCCCTACGATACTTTTTCAACCGGTCATAGCAGCACCTCCATTTCCGCCAGCCTGGGTGTGTCCTATGCCCGGCATATGAAAAAAAAGAATTCCAAGGTAATTGCCGTTATCGGCGATGGTTCCATGACCGCCGGCATCGCTTATGAAGGGCTGAACCAGGCCGGCGATAAATTCAAGGATCGCGAGCTGATCGTTATCTTAAACGATAACGATATGTCCATCGCCCGCAATGTAGGTGCCCTTTCCTCGTTTCTGAGCCGCAAATTTTCCGGCAAAAGACTGCAGGAGGCCAGAAAGGAGCTGGGTGAATTTTTAAAATCGCTGCCGAAAATCGGCGACGATGTCTATCAATTTGCCAAGCGCACAGAAGACTCAATAAAAACTTTTACCACTCCAGGGATGCTCTTTGAAGCTTTCAATTTTGAATACTTCGGGCCCATCAATGGCCACCGTCTGGACCATTTAATTGATATTTTAAATAATATAAAACACTTAAAAGAGCCTGTGCTATTACATGTAACCACTCAAAAAGGCAAGGGATATGCGCCTGCCGAAAAAAATCCGGTCTATTTTCACGGGTGCGGCTGTTTTGAAATTGAAACCGGTCAGTGCATCGAACCCCACAAGCCCGTTGCCACCTACACTGAGATTTTTGGCCAGACCATGCTTCAGATGGCAGAAAAAGACCCCCGCATCGTTGCAGTCACCGCTGCCATGCCG
Source organism: Desulfobacterales bacterium (assembly GCA_029932495.1). Lineage (GTDB taxonomy): Bacteria > Desulfobacterota > Desulfobacteria > Desulfobacterales > JAFDCJ01 > JAFDCJ01. The sequence continues at coordinate 1,993 of JAOZPY010000329.1, read as the reverse complement.
GAAGGCACCGGTCTGGCTGAATTTGCCCGCATCTATCCGGACCGATTTTTTGATGTCGGCATTGCAGAGCAGCACGGGGTGACATTTGCCGCCGGCTTGGCCACGGAAGGATTGCGACCGGTGGTGGCGATTTATTCCACTTTTTTGCAGCGGGCTTTCGATCAACTGGTGCATGACGTGTGCCTGGACCGACTGCCGGTGGTGTTCGCCATTGACCGCAGCGGCCTGGTCGGTGAAGACGGCCCCACCCACCACGGCCTGTTTGACCTGTCTTATCTGCGCAGCCTGCCGAACATGGTGGTCATGGCCCCCATGAATGAAAATGACTTGCGGCGTATGCTGGTCACCGCCCTGGCCCATGATGGACCCGTCGCATTGCGCTATCCAAGGGGGGCCGTCGAAGGGGTTGCCCTGCAGGAGCCGATCACGCCTCTGCCCCTGGGAACCGCGGAATTGTTAAAAAACGGTGATGACGTTCTGATTCTGGGATTGGGGCGCCCGGTCAATGATGCCCTGGCAGCCCATGGCCTGCTACAGGAGGAAAACATATCCGCCGCAGTGGTCAACTGCCGGTTTCTCAAACCCCTGGATATCGATTTGATCAGTCAGCTGGTCAAAAAAATTCCCCGGATTATCACTATTGAAGAAAATGTCCGCCAGGCGGGATTCGGCAGTGCCGTACTGGAATCTTTAACCGACAAGGGCATTGCCGGCTTTAGAATTGAGCGCATCGGTATTGGCGATACCTTTGTTGAACACGGGCCGCAGAAACTGCTGCGCTCCGCTTACGGGATTGATGCCCAATCTATTGTAAAAGCCGCCAGACGCCTGCTTCAAAATGCCTGAGTCCGGCTTTCATTCCAGATGTGCCACAGTCGGAGACCCATGGCCTTGTCCATCCAAAAAAAAAGACTGGATCTGCTGCTCGTAGAAAAGGGACTGGCTCCCAGCCGTCAACGGGCCCAGGCAATGATTATGGCCGGCAAGGTCCTGGTGAACAAAGTGCCGGTGGATAAACCTGCAAGTCCGGTTGGCCCGGATGATCGTATTGAATTCAAGGGCCGGGATATCGCGTACGCAAGCCGGGGCGGAATCAAACTTGAAGCCGCCCTGCAGGGTTTTGAGCTCAATGTTCACGGGACGGTCTGCTTGGATGCGGGCGCATCCACCGGTGGATTTACCGATTGTCTGCTGCAGCAAGGGGCCAAACGGGTGTATGCCGTGGATGTGGGTTACGGCCAGCTGGCATGGAAACTGCGACAGGATCCAAGGGTGGTGGTCATTGAACGCACCAATATCCGGCACCTGCCGGTGGATGCCGTTGGCGAACCGATTGATCTGGCCACGGTGGATGTTTCTTTTATCTCCCTGAAAATCGTTGTCCCGGCCCTGCGGGCGTTTGTAAAAAAAAAGGGGCGTATCCTTGCGCTGATCAAGCCCCT
>JAOZPY010000329.1:0-541 GCA_029932495.1 Desulfobacterales bacterium | reverse complement strand
AACCCCAGTTCGAAGTTGGAAAAGGCCGGGTGGGAAAAGGCGGCGTGGTCAGAAACCCTGAGCTTCACCAGGAGGTTATTGAAGCGCTGACTGCATTTTTCAAAGCCGCCGGTTTGGACAGTCTGGGGGTGCTGCCGTCTCCGATTCTCGGCCCCAAGGGCAACCGGGAGTTTTTCACCCTGCTCAGCGTCCCGGACCTGTAAGTCATTTGATTTTGGTCTTGATTTTTTTCCCTTTAAAAGATAGAGAAAACATTCTGAATTTTTGCATACCGCCAAAAGATACAACGGGAAGAGAGGAACTTAAATGAGCGAAAAAACTGCAAGTTTACGAAACATTGCCCTGGTTGCCCATTCCGGTGCCGGAAAAACCATCCTGGCCGAGGCCATGCTGTACGACTGTGGTGCGATCAAACGCATGGGCCGGGTGGAAGACGGCAACACGGCCATGGACTTTGAACCTGAGGAGCTTAAACGGGGATCCAGTATCAGCTCCGGGTTTCACCAGTGCAGCTGGAAAAAACATACCATCAACCTGATTG
>JAOZPY010000026.1 GCA_029932495.1 Desulfobacterales bacterium | reverse complement strand
AACCGGTCTTCATCGCGGATGGGCTTTTGGCGCACCATGACAACGGCAGCGGCAATCAACAGCCCGAAAATCAGCGGGGACCAGACGCCGAACTGGGCGGCCAGAGTCAGTAAAAATCTGCCAATGCTCAGCCCGTCGCCCTTTGCGTGCCCCAGCTGGTATGCATAAGAGAGCCACTCATGCCGGGCGTTCCACACAAAATTCGGCAAAAAAACGGCCAGGCCGGCCAAAAGCCCCACCCACGGCTGGGGCTTTGCCAGCCAGAAGCGAAATTTTGAGGAAGTCAGGAAATAGCCCAGCAGGCAGCCGGCCAGCAAAACTGCGTGGTATTTGCTGAGCAGGGCGCAGCCAAACAGCAGACCGGCACCGATCCAGGCAGCCCATCGGCCGGTGCGCACCGCACGTCGCACGGTCAGCAGCGCAGCGCACCAGAAAAGGTTCAGGGGGGCATCGGGCAGAAGTGCTGTCATCAACAGGTGCTGGTAAGGCATCAACTGCAGCAGGACCACCGCCAGCAGACCTACGCGCTCATCGCGGTAAAGCTCCAGGGCCAGGTACCAGATCAAAATCAGGCTGATCGCAGAGCAGATGACCGGCCCCAGCCGCACCCAGAACAATCCCTTGCCTCCCAGAGTGGTCAGTGCAGCCATAAAAGCGACCATGGGCGGGTGATCGAAATACCCCCATGCCAGGCGGCGCGAAAACAGCAGGTAGTGGGATTCGTCCACCCCCAGGCCGAAGTGCCCGGCGAACACCATCCGAAAAACCGTCAGGCCAGCGACCAGCAGCCAGAATAAGGTCCGGTAGGTGGTCTGCCTTGTTTCAGTGGTATTTGATTGCCTTGATTCAGCCGTGATCAAAAATTTTTTCCTGAGCGAACGTGTCAGTTGTCTGTGGTCCGTTGTCCATTGATCTGGAAAACGGGCATTGCGGTTTAATGCGATTTAATACCTTTGTTCAGGCAATGGACAACAGGCAACTAACATTGACGATCCCACATAAAATTTAACTTTCCAATATCTCTAAAGCCTTTTCAAGCACCCTGTCCGGCTCAATCATTTTCAGGCACACATTGTCACCGTCGCATGGGGATTTGCGGTGGTTGTATGCGGTGAGACACGGCGAGCAGGAAAGACCCAGGTAAAAAACGACGGCCTTTTCATCCAGCGGACCATATAAAGCCGGGGTTTCCGGACCGTAAAAAATGATGGTCGCGATGGGGGTCATGGCGGCAAAATGCCCGGGACCACCATCATTGGTAATCAACAGCGACGCGAAATGAAATATCTGCATCAACTCCTGAACGGTCGCGGTATAACCGGTTAAATCCACACAGCACTCATGAGCGGCGCGCTCCAGGATGCTTCCGGCCACGGTTTTATCCTGGGCCAGGCCGATGACCCCCACAGCGTAACCACGGGACAGCAGTTTTTCAGTCAATTGGCAGTAATAGTCCACCGGCCAGGCGCGGATGGGCAGCAGGCCGCCGCCCGGATAAATGAGCACCAGCTGGCGGCCCTTGATCGACGGTGCGCGCTGATACAACCGCCGGCGGGCGGCCTCGATTTCGGCGGCCGCAAATGCAAGCGGCGGCAGCTGCAGGGTGTCTTCAGTCGTGCTGCGCTTGGCCCGGGGGCTGGTGATGGAATCAACGGCCTCGGCCAGGGTGATAAACTGGCGGGAAATATGATGATAGGGGTTATAGAGCACCGGCCGATTCATGAAATTTCCGCGATACAGCCCCTCCTGGGTATGGGGGTGGAAGCCGACCCGCACGACCGCCCCGCTTAAGAATGAAAAAATGCTGCTGATTCTGGAAAACAGTTCGCAATCGATGACCACATCAAACTTTATTTTGCGCATCGTAAAAAACAGTCGGACGGCACCCCGAACGAAAGTCCCCATGGAGCGATCATCGATTACCAGGATGTTGCCGGGGGGAACCAGCCCCAGCAGCCGGGCCACCTCGCGGTTTTTTTCAAACAGCACCACATGCAGGGCGGCGCGGGGAAATTTTTCCTTCAACCGCTGCAGCATCGGGCCAGCCAGTACCAGCGCACCCATTTCCGACAAAAGAATCACCAGGATTCTCTGCGGATTGTGCGTAGCTGCATCCTTTTTAAAAACCCGGTGGATCAATGAAAATAATCGGCAGATGATCGTGCCAATATAACGGTCGATGGCGCGCTGGGTATCTATATTCACAGGTTGTTTTCCACCTAAATTGAACGTTTAAATTTTAACAACATGATTTTGATAATATTTTCAAATCGATCCGCCGGAGGCGGACCTTAACTTTAGGCACTTTAGCGCACTTTAGGCATTTTAGGCACTCCTTTTTATCCCAAAATCAGGAATAATATTGAAAAAAATGCTTCATGATAAACTTCACCGTGGGTTTATTGATATGAAAATTCTCCCGGCCTTCGCAAAAATAGGTCCTTCCGGCCAGGGGCTGATAGATGGTCGCCATTTCATAGGCCGGAAAATAAAACACATTCGCATGGCGCGCGGTGAACTCATCGGCCACGGCCCGCAGGGTGGATTTCGAATTGCAGCTGGCACTAATCACATCCATGTCGGAGCGAAAGGTCGCCCACAGGTTAACGGGAGATATGGTGACCAGCAGCCGGCAGTCGGGGTTATGACGTGACATGATGGCATGAATCCGTTCCATGTTTTCCAGATTTTCACCATAGCGACTGACCTTAAATTCATAGCGGCTCATATCCCCGCCCTCTCTGACGTAAGGTCCGGCGGGCAGGCAGATGACCGCACCATCCACCTGGTCCTGCCAGATTTCGGTCAGCCCGAGGGTTAAGATGAGAACCTCGGCCTGCTGCAGGGCGCGCCTTGAACAAATGCGATGTCGCGCAAAATCCGTCTCAGCCGCTTGCAGATTGTCATAGACAATCGTACGGCGGTAGGGATCCTGTACCCTGTCGGAGGCCGGCACCGGCCACCAACGCAAGTCCGGCGTCCAGCCTTCAAAACTGTATTCGAAAATCTGGCGCATACAATGGGTACTATACACTCTTTCCCAGGCGGCACTGGCATGCACCGCAGCTGGACGATCGATTTCCTCTTCAATATAAGTGTAGTTGTGCTGGATCAGGCGGCGCTTGATTTCCCGGGCAAAGCAGGAACCCAGCGACGCAATACGGGTGGTCGGCGTAATTTTAAGCCCCGAATTTTCCGGCATCCGAAAAACACCGTCTACCGGCGGGTTGTCAAAAGAGCCCGGCCAGACCTGCCAGTCTTTAAAATGGTGGCCGGGATGCACATCACAACGGGCCATGGATCACCTCGCTTTAACCTTGAATGTTACCGTAAATATACCAAAACCAACTGCTAAAGAAAAGAGCAAGCTCATAATCCCGGGTTTTCTTGACAAAAGCACTGTTTTCCACTAATAAACCTGCATCCGAATCCGGTACGAATCTAGATAGTCCTGGAAACGCCGAACCGGCGCCGATGATTGCGCCTGTAAATTGCGTTCGTTGGATACGAGGAGCTGAATGGCCCGCAATTCAACCTATAATATTTTAATGTATTCCCACGATACCTATGGCCTCGGGCACATCCGCAGGACCATGGCCATCGCTTCTCACTTGCTGGGACCACGCATCAATATCCTGATTCTGACTGGATCGCCCATTGCCGGACGCTTTTCTTTTCCGGAACAGATCGACTTTGTACGCATCCCGGGCATGATCAAAAAAACCAATGATGAATACCTGCCGCTGTCAATAAAAATCAATGCTCGGCATGCCCTGGACATTCGCAAAAACATTATCACCGCCACCGCCAAGACCTTTCAACCCAACCTTTTCATCGTGGACAAGGAGCCTTTGGGCTTGAAAAAAGAGGTTTTGCCCACTCTGCAATGGCTGCGGCGCTGTCGGCCTGAAACCCGTTCCATCCTCGGCCTGCGGGATATCATGGACGATGCTGAAACGGTTAAAAAAGACTGGCGGGGGAAAAAAGTCTACCAGATGCTCGAAGAGCTTTACAGTGAGATCTGGGTTTACGGCAAGCGGGAATTTTACGACCCGGTGGCCGAATACGACATTTCGCAATCCCTGAGCCGTAAGATGTATTTTACGGGCTATATCCCGCGCAAAACTCCGGGCAAAGACGCCGTGCGTGGCGTTAAAAGGGAAATCGGTCTGGTAAATTCTGAAAAACTGGTGGTGGTGACCACCGGCGGCGGCGGTGACGGCTATCGGCTCATGGACATCTATTTGCGCATGCTGGAAGAACTTACCGGTCCGCCGCCGTTTAAAAGCGTTCTGATCACCGGCCCGTTCATGCCCAAGGAAAAAAGAAAGGATGTTTTCCGCCGCTCCCGTCGGCTCGGCGTGCGCATGTATCATTTTTACCGGCAAATGGAAAAAATTTTTGCTGCCGCTGATATCGTCGTCAGCATGGGCGGTTACAACACCCTATGCGAAATTCTCAGCCAGGGGACCATCAGCCTGGTCATTCCCCGGGAAACGCCGCGCAAAGAGCAACTGATTCGTGCCCGGGCATTTCGCCGGCAAAACCTTGTGGATTATATCCCCTGGAATGATTTCAGCCCTGCTTTATTGCGGAACAAGATTTTCACCCTCCTGCAGCATCCGGAGCCTTTTCGCAAAGCCATTGCCGAATTTGCGCTGACCGGTATCGAAACCATGCAAATGCGTCTGCGCGAATTCCGGTGTAAAAAATCATGAACACTTCCGGTCCACCCGTTCTCGGCATGATCCTGAAAGGCTATCCCCGAATTTCGGAAACCTTCATCTCCAATGAGATCCTGCTGCTTGAAAAGCTCGGTTTTGCCGTCCACCTGTTTTCCATGCGCCGGCCACGGGAAAATTTTACGCACCGCAGTGTCAAACAGATCCGGGCCGGCGTTGACTACCTGCCGGAAACACTGTTAAAACCATTGCCGCGCCTGCTCTATCACAATGTTCAGCTGGCGGCCAAACATCCCAGGATCTATGCCACAGCTGCCAGGATCGCTGCCCGCCGTTTTTTAAGAACCCGCAAGTCCGCCACCATCAAGCACCTGCTGCAGGCCGGCTACCTGGTACACCATCTGCTCCCGGCAAGCGGCGCGGTTCATCTGCACGCCCATTTCGCCCATTCCCCCACCTCGGTGGCCATGTTTGCGGCCCACTTAAGCAGCCTGCCATTCAGTTTTACCGCTCACGCCAAAGACATCTACACCTCGGACCCGCGGCAGCTGCAAGAAAAAATCAGACTGGCCCGCTTCGTGGTCACCTGTACCGAATACAACCGACAGCACCTGTTAAAACTTGCCGGCAGACACGCCGCGCCGATTCACCGCGTCTACCACGGTATCGACACCCGTCTTTTTTCCACCAACAATGATAAACAACGCCCTCCGGCCGCCCCCTATCAAATTCTCACCATTGCCCGTTTGACCGCCAAAAAGGGTTTGCCGACGCTCTATCGCGCACTCAAGCAACTGCACGATCAGGGATTTGCCTTTCGCCATACCTTGATCGGTGATGGTGAAGATCGGGTTGAAATCCTGGCGCTCATCAAAGAACTGGGGCTGGCCACGACCACCCAGTGGCTGGGGACCCTGCCGCACCACGAGGTTGTGGAACATTATCGCCAGGCCGATCTTTTTGCCTTGAGCTGCGAAGTGGCTGCCAATGGGGATCGGGACGGAATCCCCAACGTTTTGCTTGAAAGCATGGCCATGGGTGTTCCGGTGGTCACCACTGAAGTTTCCGCCATCCCCGAGCTGGTTGAAAACGGCCGCAGCGGGCTGCTGGTCGCCTCCCGCAAACCCGACCTGCTGGCAGCGGCCATGAAGCGCATGCTCACCGATGGCCAACTGCGGCAGCAGGTTATTTCCGCCGCCCGCAAACGGGTTATCCGTGATTTTGACAACCGGGATCTCATCGGCGGTTTAGCTGAAATTTATCGCAATGAAATTAAATGGCCGGGGGAGGTTGAATGAGGATTTTATCGCTGTTTTTTGCCCACGATGCCAACTGTACCCTGCTCGAAGACGGCGAGCCGGTGGCCGTGCTCGAAAAAGAACGCCTCAGCCGAGTAAAACATGACCAGGGCGCCCTGGACCTGGATGCCATTCTGGAAACATACGGATGGATGCCGGAAACCATTGACGTCGTGGTAATCAGCCCGTGGGTGCGATCCGCACTGGATGGCAGCCCGTTTTCCTGGGATCTGCGGGGCGCCACCTACCAGCAGCGCAAGGATTATATGCAGGACGGATGGGTTGGGCCGGTGGATAACCGCTGGAGCCGGCATCGTATCCGACTGTTTGGCCGCTGGTACGACGCCTATGCAGTGGATCACCACCTGGCCCATGTTGCCGGCGCCCTTTTCACCTCGCCTTTTGAAGCAGCCGGCATCCTGACCGCCGATGGCGGTGGCGACTACCGCAATTGCGCCCTGGCCCATGGCAGCGCCAACAGGATTCATGAAATCGAATACGGCTGGGGTTACGAGGGGGCGGGCCGGCTGCAGCTGAACATCGGCCGTACCTGGTCTTCCATCGGTGAATATAACTTCGGCATGCAACGTCTGGAAGGTGCCGGCAAGCTCATGGGCCTGGCAAGCTACGGCACGGTGCGCGATGAAATTGTCGAAACATTAAAGCAGCAAATGCTGTATCACCCCTTTTCACCGTTTCCCAGAGATCAAGCGGGGCAAACCAAGGCAAATGCCAAACAGCTTGACCCCCATAGCGGCTTTGCCCAGGATGTATGCGCCTCGCTGCAAAAAGTTACCACCGACTTTTATCTGCAAGCCGCCCGCCGGATGCGATCCTGGCAGCCGGTCAATCACCTGATCATGACCGGTGGGTGTTCCATGAACTGTATCGCCAACACGGCTGTTCACCACAGCGGTCTTTATGAAGCAACCTGGGTGCCGGCCCAGCCCCATGATGGGGGCATCAGCCTGGGTCAGGCGCTTTTCGTATGGCACCATATCCTTGACAAACCGCGAAAACCGCGGGCGTGGAGCCCTTACCTGGGAACTGACGCCGGTGAGCTCAATGCAAATGTCATCGCCGATATAATCGGCTTCCTGGAGAGCGGCAAGAGCGTCGGGCTGTGTTTCGGCCGGGCGGAATCCGGACCGCGGGCATTGGGACACCGCAGCATCCTGCTCGATCCCAGAATCGCCGACGGCAAAGACCACCTCAACGCCCATGTCAAGCAGCGGGAGTGGTATCGCCCCTTTGCCCCCATGGTGCTCGGGCCGTTGGAGGTCCCCAGCAAGTACATGTCTTATATCATTTCAACCGATGCGCAGAAATTTCCCGCGGTCACTCACGTGGACGGGACCAGCCGTCCCCAGATCGTCGATGCAGCCGATGATCCGTTTATCTTCAAGCTGCTGACGGCCTGGCATGAAAAAACCGGGTGCCGCCTGCTTTTGAATACCTCCTTTAACTGCCAGGAGCCATTGGTGGATACCATTGAGCAGGCGCGAGCCACATGGAAGCGCACGGGGCTGGATGTGCTGGTTTCTCCGGAGGGTATTGAAACTGAAAAAAAATGAACCTTCTATTTTATACCCCTTTCAAGCCCTTGGATCATGCCCGCCCTTCCGGTGACCTGGCGACGGCCATCGGCCTGCGGCGTTACCTGGAAAAAAAGGGGCACCACGTCACACCGGTCAGCGACCTGCGCTGCCGCTGGATCTACTGGCGGCCCTGGATCTGGCCCCGGTGGCTGCGCGAATACAAACGGGTCGTGAAAACCTACTGCCCGCGGAACATGGACTTGTGGTTTACCTACCATTCTTACTACAAGGCCCCGGACTTGCTGGGCCCCCTGGCGGCAAGGCGGATAAAAATCCCTTACGTCATCTTCCAGGGGATCTATTCCACCAAGCGAAGACGCCGGCTGAAAACATGGCCGGGTTTCGTGCTGAACAAAAAAGTCCTTTGCGCCGCCGACCTCGTTTTCACCAATAAAAAAGTCGACCTGCACAATCTCAAACGCCTTTTACCCCCGGAGCGCGTCACCTATGTGACACCCGGCATATCCCTGCCGGATTTTCGTTTCGATGCCGCCGCCCGGAATGAACTGCGAGGCCGGTGGGGTGCCGGTGACGACCCTGTGGTCTTTGCGGCGGCCATGTTCCGGCCGGACGTCAAAACGGAAGGCCTCAAGTGGGTAATTCGCGCCTGCGGGCAGTTGCAGCAACAGGGAAGGCATTTCAAACTGGTCATTGCCGGCGATGGCCGGGAGAAAAAAACACTGCAACGGCTGGCTGAAAAACAGATGCCGGGCGGGGCCATGTTTGTCGGCAAAATCCCGCGCCGGCAGATGTACCGCTACTACAGCGCGGCGGACGTATTCGCTTTTCCGGGAATCAACGAATCGCTGGGGATGGTGTTTCTCGAGGCCCAGTGCTGCAGGCTGCCGGTGGTGGCCTTCGACAATGCCGGGGTCCCGGAAGCCGTGCAAAACGGCAAAACCGGGATCCTGGTCCCCAAATACGCATTACCCCCCTTTGCCGATGCCATCGCCACCCTGCTGGCCGACCGTAACCTTCGCCAACAAATGGGCCGGGCGGCCGCAGCCTATGTGCGCGAAAATCACGATCTGAATAAAAACTATCGTATCCTGGAAATGGAACTGGAAAAAATAGCGACCTGTCGGCAACGCGGGTGAGAAAAGGAAATTATCGGATCAATGCAGAATCAACCCAAAACAACCCGTTTCGGCCTGGTCCGTCACGGTGAAACAATGTTCAACCGTGAAAAAAGAATCCAGGGCCACGGCGACTCCCCCCTGACGGAAAACGGGAAAAACCGGGTGGCGCAATGGGCCCGGGTGCTGGAGACGTTTTGCTGGGACCGGATTTTGGCCAGCGATATCGGCCGGGCGGTCCAGACAGCCGAAATCATCAACACCCGGCTGAAAGTGCCGCTGATACTGGATGCCCGGCTCCGGGAACAGGACTGGGGTCGCTGGAGCGGGCGGACCATTTTCGCGATCAAACAGGAAGAACCGGAGCTGCTTGCCGCCCAGGAAAAAGCGGGGTGGGATTTCTGCCCGCCAAAGGGAGAACCCCGCCGGAACGTGCTGCAAAAAAGCCTTCGGGCCCTGGAAGACGCCGCCGGCCGGTGGCCCGGCGACAGCCTGCTGGTGGTCACCCACGAAGGGGTGATCAAGTGCCTGGTTTACCACCTGCTGGGCAGAAATTTTCTGCCCGGCGAACCGGCCGTGATCAAGCCCGAGCACCTTCACCGGCTGGCGCACACCACCGATGGGATTCAACTCGAAGCGCTCAATGCAGCGAATCTTTCAGGCAGCTGACCCGAGCGATGCCAGGACTTGCTCCTGGGCCTTGCGAAGCCGTTTGACCCTGCGGTCGATAACCTCCTGGGCGATCTTGCCATCCAGCTGGCTGGCCTCGGTGCGCGGCCGGTTTTCATAACCGTAGATATCCACATAGGGAAATTTGAATGCCTCGATAAAATCAAGGGATTGTTGAAAATCCGATTCGGTTTCCCCGGGAAATCCCGCCATGATGTGGGTGGTGATTCGAAGTCCCGGAATTTTCTTTTTCATGGTCCGCAGGCAGTCTTTGACCTTTTCGATCTGGTAAGGCCGTTTCATGCGCTGCAGAATTTTATCCGAGGCCGACTGCACCGGCACGATGATGTAATCGATCCTGTCGTAGTTGTCCGCCAGGAGACTTTCCAGCCCACTGCGGTATTTTATCAGCCACTGGGCGTTGAACTCCTTGAGGATCAAGCGGTAGGCACCGGGGATCTGAAAAATCGCGGCCAACAGCTCCACCACGGTGGTACCGATATCGATGCCGTAACAGCCCGTGTCCCCGGCGACCAGGGTAAAAGTCCGGTAGCCCCGATCCAGGCCCTTCTTGAACTCGCCGATGATTTCAGCGATGGGCTTGCTTTCCAGGCTGCCGGCAGCGAATTTAATGGCGCAATAGCTGCAGTTTCCCAGGCAGCCCTTGGCCAGCCGAACGGTGAACACGTCTTCTTTTTCGTATTCCAGGTCCAGGCGTACGTTTTGTTTGGTTTTGGCCTTTTTTTCCGTTTTGGAGACAAAATCGGGAAAAATCGGGTGGCTGAAAATCTGGTTCGGATCCGGGATGTCCCTGAACAGCGTCCGGGCCCCGATAATGTCGTCGAAGTTGTCCAGCTCCCGGGGGGATAAAAAGGTGATGTCGGGGTATTTTGCAACGGCCGCCGGGTCTATTTTCGACAGACAGCCCGACACCACCATGGCGGCATCGTCACGGCGCTGCCCGCGATAGTATTCGATGGCCTGCACGGACTGATTCTCACGATCCTGGACAAACGCACAGGTGCTGACCACGATCAAGTCAGCATTTTGATAGTCCTCGGAAAAGCGGTAACCGTTGGCCTGCAGGTAATTGTAAATTTTCTGGGAATCAATGCCCCGGCGGGGGCAGCCCAGCGCACACAGGTAAAATGTTTTCATGGTGATGGTTGCTCCCGGATGTGGGTTGCGTTGTGTTGATCGGGCAGGCGGAAACTAGCAGAAAACCGGGGAAGTGTCAAGCACGGCGGCAAGTGAAACGGCAAACAAAGGGTTGACAACCGGTGAAACATGAAAAAAAATAACCCTATGAAAATCGTTATTTACTGCCAACACGTGCTGGGCATCGGCCACCTGTTCCGCAGCCTGGAAATCTGCCGGGCCCTGTCGGGTCACGAGGTAATCCTGATCACCGGCGGCCCGCAGCTCGACAGCCCCTTGCCGGATCATGTACGGCACGTCCGCCTTGCCGACCTGCAGATGAACCGGGAATTCAAGGGGCTTTTCAGTTCCCGGGACGATACCCCCCTGGAAAAAATCAAAGCCGAACGCCGGCAGCACCTGCTGGCCCTGTTTGAGCGCGAAAAACCGGATTGTTTTCTCGTGGAGTTATATCCTTTCGGTCGCAAGGCATTTCGCTTTGAACTGGACCCGGTTCTACAGCAACTGCACGATCACAGGCCCGCCCTTTGCCCGGTGGTGTGCAGCGTGCGGGACATCCTCGTGGAAAAACCAGATGCGCTCAAACATGAAGCCAGGGCGGTTAAAACCCTCAACCGCTATTTTGACGCCGTTCTGGTGCATGCCGACCCCCGGCTGGCGCAACTTAGCGAAACTTTTGAACAATTCGATAAAATTACCATCCCCGTGGTATATACCGGCTACATCGCCCCCAGACCGGCGGCGGATTCAGCCATGCAAATCCGCCGCCGACTGCAGCTCGGAGCAGATGAGGCCCTGGTCATTGCCAGTGCCGGCAGTGGCAGCGTGGGAGCCGGGTTGCTTCAAGCCGTTGTAACAGCCTTTGATCGACTGGCGGCCAGAAAGCACTGCCGCCTGATCGTCTTCAGCGGGCCGTTTGTAGCGCCGCACGAGTTCGAGTACCTGAAGCAGCTGGCCGGCACCGGGGTTTGCGTGGAAAAATTTACCCCCGATTTTCTGTCCTATCTTGCGGCCGCCGATCTGTCCGTCAGCATGGGGGGTTACAACACCACCATGAACATCCTGGTCACCGGGGTTCCGGCCCTGGTGTCACCCTTTGGCCAAAACCGGGAGCAGCGGCTGCGGGCCGAACGGCTGGACCGGATGGGCGTTTTAACGCTCCTTGAGAACAAAGACCTCCGCCCCGAACGGCTGGCCGCCCGGATGGATGAAAAATTGTCCCGGGAAAAACCACCGCCCGTCACCATGGACCTGGACGGCGCCGCCCATACGGCCCGCTGGATCGAAAACCGGCTGAAGCCCACTTGACCGCCGCACATCGCCATCGTAATCCACCCAAAAAAATTGCCGAAGCACCGAGCGATCAAATCATCCAGCGCCCCAGAAAACGGGCGACGTTTTGCGCACCGTCCAGCTTCAGCAACGCAGGTCCCGATCGTCTCGTACGAGCCAGCATCTGCTCCATGTGGCGGCTCAATCCGGCCGGGGTGAGATCTTCATCCGTCAAAATCCGCAACGGTGCAAACTCCTTGATTTTTTCAACCCGCAGGGGCTGCTCCTGCTGGCGTGAATAAGGACAGACCAGCGACGGCACACCACTGGACAACAAATCCATGCAGGTATTGTATCCGGCCAGACTGACGGACAGATCGGCCGCCCACAAGTAGTCCATCAATCGTCGGGTATAACGGCGGATGCGCAGTCCCGGACCGCTGCGCCCACCCAGAGATTCATATTCATCTTCTTCCATAAAGGGCCCGGCAAAAGCTTCCAGACGCACGGGCAGCCGTTCGCTCAGCAACCGACAGGCATCCAGCACCGCAGTCATCAGCCGGTGGCCAGACCGGCCGCCGCCGGCGCTGGCAACAATGAGTTTTTGCCCGGATAAAATGCCCAGTTCCCGGCGCAGCCGCCGGCCGGCCGCCGGATCCCCGTGCCGGGCAATAAAGCCCGTATAAATCATTGGAATTTCAATGTCGGCTACCCGGGCAAAAGTGTCATCGAGCCGCAAAAGATGTTCATCGGAATGGACCAGCAGCAAGTCAAAATAAGTGTTGAGTTTCTTTAACACCCGTTTTTCATAGGCTGCCGGATCTTTTTTTTCCACCAGGATATCGCGCAGGCTGCAGACGGTTTTAACCTGGCCGTATTTGCCCCGGCGAACATCTTCCAGCAAGGGGTCCAGCTCGAAGCCGAACATGGAACGGCCAAAGGGATACAGCTCCACAATGAAGATGTCGGGGTTCCGGCGTTCAAACAGATCATGGAGAATTTTGCGACGGGCCTGCTGAACCTCTGGAACACTCCTATTGGGGTCGCCGGCAATCAGGGTGGTAAACAGTTCATCCATGTACAGGCTGGGCAGGCGGACCAGATTGACATGTTCCGGCAAATCAATTTCCACCTCCTGCCCACCGGCCACCAGGGTCACATCATGATCCGACAGCGCCCGGGCAAGTTCCAGGCTGCGGACCAGATGCCCCATGCCCCAGACGTATTGGCAGTAAAAAATGATATTCATGGCGGCCCCGGGTTGTCGGCCAGGTCCTTGAAACTGACCGGCTGCAGTTTCCGGTGGGAGGATATCATTTTCAGCAGCAGGTCTAGAAAGTCAAAAGCCGCATGATTCATGCGCTGGTGATGAATCATAATGCCGCCGCTGCCCGCTGAAATGGTCCTAAAAAGTTCGCCCAGCAAATTGTTCCATCCCGAACCGGCGGCGGTCTCCCGGCGGGTATGCAAATCGACGGTGACATCAAACCCCGGCAGACCTGCTGGGGGTGCCGGACGGCTGCCGGCGCTGCGGGAGACCCCCGCATATCCCAGTTTTTCAAGCACTGTCAGGGTCCGGGCGTCACAGCGATTCCAGGGGGGGGTAAAGACCGGATAGAAGCGGGTGCCCATCAGTTTTTCCAGCCGTTGCCGGCCGTGTTGGATATCCCGTTGAAGCCGGCGGCGGGAGCGGGCAGGACCGAATTCCTGTTTTTTTCCCTGCCGCTCATGGTTTGCATGCCGCCATCCATGCTGGTGCCAGCACCATAGAGAAGCGCTGTCTTTGCCGGCTTCTTTGAGAACCTGCCAGCGGGGCGGTGTCAGCCAGGCGGGAACGACCGCCAGACACAACGGCACGCGATGGCGGGAAAAAATTTCCAGCAGCCTAGCAAACCGACTGCCGGGCACGGCAATATCATCCGCCCTGAAAAAAATGCGCGCCCTCTCATTGCCCTTCCAATGCTCGGCTGCAGCGGCAAGGCAGCGTTCGGTGCGGATAGCCAGATCCGGCGGGGGATGCCGCCATATGGAAGAAACAAAAGCCCGCATCGGTTCACACTTTACCCGTATTTGAGATAACTTCTCATAAGTTGCGGTCGGCGCCGCGCAATATGCATTTTGGCTTCGCTTTCTGTGTCCATTTGGGGCGCCAGCGCATCGGTGGGCTAAATTGCAAGAACTCGTCGCAAGCGCCTCAAACAGCTTGCAATTTTTAACGCCCCCCGATGTGCTGGTTTTACTCCCCAAATGGACAATGACGCTTAACCAAAATACATATTGCGCTCAGCTCCCAGCTAATTCGCGGGGCTTAGTGAGAAAAGGCACCCTTTAACGCGGCGGTGGCTGTTTGCGGCAGGCTTCACAGATCATACCGCGGACATCACCGGCCGCAAAGCGGCGCCGGTACTCCCTGTAACGGGGGCCGTACCAGACATCGGCCAGTCTCTGGCTTGTGAGATCTCCCATGATGCTTTGCTGCTCCCAGTCCGCACAGCACTGCACCATGCGGCCGTCATGAAGAATGTATATCTGTTCCATCAGCCGCCGGCACCAGGAAAAGGCACGCAATTTTTCCGCACCGACGGCCGTATCCCGGATACCGGTCTGATCCGCCCGGTTTTCCACCGGCTCCACATACAGTTTGATGCCCCGCCGCTCCCAGTAACGGCGGATATGGGCAATTTCCCCGCGGGTCTGAATCGAATCGACCATCACGATTTCCATGCGCGGCAGTTTGTAGCCCCCGCGCTGTTTAAGTTCAATAAAACGGTCGATGTTTTTCAGGGTGCGTTCCAGGCGCAGATGCATAATTTTCCAATACGTTCCGGGATCAAGACTTTGTACGGAAATTTTCAGCTTGTCCAGGCCCGCATCCAGCAAGCCTTTGGCCATGCGCTCGGTCAGCAGTCCTCCATGGCTGGTGACCTTGACATATTGCGGTTTTTTGATCCGGGCGCTGATATAGGCAACCCGCCGGGGCAAATCACGATCCAGCATGGGTTCATTCATCAGATAAACCGAGTAGCGCCGCACCCCCAGATCCAGGCACTGATCCACGATGGCGTTGAAAAGCTCCGGTGCCATGCGCTGCCCAAGCGCAATTTTGCGTCGCGTTTTGCCGTTCGGACAAAACAGGCAGGCGGCATTGCAGCCCGTGATGGTCTGGATCTGGACATGGTCAGGAACATTGTCTGCGAAAGACCCGGATGAAGGGGCAGGGTGGGATTTACCGCCGGCAACACCACAGGGATCCGTCGCCTGCGGAACTTTTGTTTTCATCGGTCGCTCAACTCAAGCTACAGGTGGTTTTAAAGATGCCCACTTTATGGCAAAATGTCCCTGGACTGTCAAGCCTCGTTGAGCGTCTTTTCACGCTTGACACACCCC